>VGXK01000541.1 GCA_016873355.1 Phycisphaerae bacterium
CGTGAGCGTGCGACCGTGACCGATGCCGACGTCGACCGCAAACGTCGACTCCTGGCCGCCGTCGTCGGCGACGACGCGGCGAACGCGATGTTCGACGCGCTCAGGCGCCGCTGGGAACGGCACGGTGCGAACGCGCTGCACGCCCACGCCGACGACCTGCTCTCGTCGCATGGCGTTGACCCGAACGCCGAGCCGCCTGCTCAGCTCGTCGCACCGGCGCCAGTTGTCGCAGATGCGCCATCGCCTCGCGATACGGCTCCATCGGTCCCGACGCCGGCGCGGACGTCGCAACGCTCTCCGAGGCCCGCCTCGCGGGCGAGTCGCGAGGGCACGCCGCGAGCTGCGTTTCTGTCGAAGCGTGAACGCCAATGGCTGGCCGAGATGCGCCAGCAGGAAGGAGCAATGTTGACTCTGTCGCAGCGGCTCATCGAGCCCCTCGTCACGACGCTGCCGCCGCTCCACTTCGCCGCGTACGCGTATCTGCGGGCGCTCGCGTGCAACGCGGAGCGCCCGGGCTGCGCGATCATCTCCCACGCCGCGCTCGGCCGGAAGCTGCGCGTCTCGGAGCGCACGGCGAAGGCGGCCACGGCTGCGCTGCGCGCCGCCGGTGTCATCGCGCTTGCCCGACGCGGAGCGAAGCTCTACGGCACGGCGAACGCGTACCGCGTGCCGGCGCTCACGCCGGCGATCCTCACGACGGCCGCGGAGCACTACGGCGTAGCAGGCAATGAGCTTCCCTCTACGGAGGCCGCGCGCATAGAGGGCAATGAGCTTCACCCCGTAGAGGGCAGTGAGCTTCCCTCCATCGCTCTCTCCTTCGGAGAGAGAGAGAAGTCGCTCGCACGTCGCGAAGCAGACGTGCTCGCTCCTTCACTGCTGGATACGAAAGCGAATGCGAGGGGCGCTGCCGCTGTCGCTGCGCCCCGCGACGCTTCACCTGCCGAATGCGACGCCCACCACGTCATGCCGACTCACTACACGGGTCTGGCGGGCCGCAGCGCGGCCCTGGCCGGCGCCGGGGAGCCGGAGGCCACTCATGCCTGATGCCGTCGTCGTCGCATCGGAGCCGAGCGTGTCGTCGTCTGCTGGGGCGACGCTCGGCGGTGTTATGGAGCAGCCCGAAGCCGCGATCGTCGCCGAAGCGCTCGAAACGACGAGTGGTGATGACGCCAGCTCCCGTAATCGCGCCACTCACGACACCGCCGCGCCGCCGGAGCGCCCCCGGCGCGACAAGTCGAACCGGCGCCGGCAGGCCGCTCGCCTCACGCCGGCGCGTCGCTGCTCCGAGCTGACGAAGGCCGGCGCGCCGTGTCCCGCGACGCCATTGGTGGAGCCCGATCCCGACGGCGTTGTGCGTTGCTCGCAGCACTCGCGCAACCCGGAAGTCATAGCGAAGCGAGAGGCCGCGCGCTCGCGAGCTGGCGTGGCGACTGCCCTGCGGCGCCTGCCGCCCGAGATCGCCGTCGACTTCAGCTCGCGCGCGGGCGTCCGCGCGACGCTCAAGGCCGTCGCGGAGAGCGTGATCGCCGGCCGCATCGCGCCGGCACAAGGCAACGCGCTGAACGCTCTGGCCGGCACCGTGCTGAAGCTCGACGAGATCGAACTCGCGCTGCGCCTCGCGGCGCTCGAAAGGCAGCTCGACACCGAGCCGAAGGCGCCGCCGATAGTCATCAGGAAGGAGGCGTAAATGGCGTCGATCGCAGAGCGCGCAGCGAAGCTCGAACGGCGGCTCGCTGAACGCGAGCGGAAGATCGAGATCATCCTGCCCGCGTGGCTCACCACCGGCGAGCTACCGACCCCGGCGCCTTCGGCCGCTGACGCTGTCGAGCGCCGCTGTGCCGATGCCGGCTGCGGCGCCGTGCTCAC
>VGXK01000542.1 GCA_016873355.1 Phycisphaerae bacterium
CGATGCCTCTGGTCATACCGGACTCGTCGCGAGTGTACCGCTAACCGCAAGCGCCGTCGTCGCGGTCGCGCAGTACGCGAGAAAGAGGGCGCTCGACGCGTAGAGCCGGATGCCAGCCGGGTTTACGTACGGCGTGTTCGGGATGTGCGCGACGGGGCATGGCATCGCGACAATGGGCCTCGCGATGAAGACCGAGATCGCGCCGCCGGTCTGCGCCGTCACAAGCGTGATCCCTTGGATGGATCGCACGCCCGTATCGTCGCTCTGCAACCGGAACCACACGACCGTGCCGATGACTGGCGTGGCCGGGATCTGGTTGCCCGCCACCGCGACGAGCGTGGCCGTGCGGTTCGGCGTTCCGGCGCTGTTCGTGTAGCGGATCGTGGTTGTCGCGACCGCTGTCGCTTGGGTAGATGCGGTCGTGAAGTAGATCCCGATCATGCACCCTTCACCGACGGTCCCGCCATTGATGTCACGCGCGGGAAGCGTCGGGCTCGTGATGCCTTGCTCGGTGAGCGTCGCGATGTTGACGCCGGTGTTGTACCAGAGCAGATCGAAGAGCAGGACTTGAGCGGCCACCGAGGACGTGACTGCGGCGTACGTAAGACGCCGCTCGGTCGCAGGGTTCGCGAGCGTCAGACAGCCCGTAAAAGGCGCGGAAACCGCCGCGCCGTTGAGCCCCGGCGTGCCCGGCGCCCACGCCGCGGGAAAGCCGCCGTCTTTTAGGAGTCCGTACCAGTTTCCCGCCGCTTCTGCTGCGGTACCGCTCTTGAAGAAGACGGGCGCGTCGCCGACGGTCAGAGCGTCCTCTGGCGTGACGATCTTCTCGCGCCCGCTCGCGTCGAGTACGCGCCAGCCGCGCCCGGTGTACTCTAGCGCCTCGCCGGGTCCGAGCCCGACGTCCCGCACGACGCGCGTGGACGCCGCGACGTACCGCACGCGCGCGACTCGCGCGACCGTGCCCGCGTTGCGGACCGACGCGTAGATGAGCCGGCGGTATTGGCCCGCGCTTGGAGCCGCGACCATCGTCACGGCCGTCGAGCCGTTGGACGCGCCTTGGTTCGCGTAGCCCGTGACAGCGGTTCCCGTGTCCGTCTGCGCGCTCGCGACGAAAGCGAGGTCCGAGCCTGTCGAGGCATCGGACACAAGATCGATCGACGCCGCGGAGTCAAGGAGCATAGAAGAGCCTCGATGTCGTGTCGTAGAGCGAGCCGCCGCCGCCAGCGTCCACCCACTCCGTGTCGTAGTCCGTGGCGCTGGCTTTGGCGAGCACCTGACCGGTGGTGCCGCCTGGCGCGACGCCAGGACCCGCCGACCCCGCGTCACCCGGCGGCCCTGACGGCCCTCGTGGGCCCGTCGAGTAAATGCGAGGGACGATGCGCGGACGCCAGACGGTCACCGGAACCCCCGTTCAGGATTGCGGCCACGGCTGGCGGGATTCACCCTGGCGTGATGTGCAAGGGGATCATGCTGGTCGCGCTCCTGATCGGGGCGTGTGGTGTGGAAGGCTGCCCGGAGCCCCGTGGCTACGCGGTTGCGGGCCTCCGAGACTTCGTCGATGTCACGGGCCAGGTGTGCCAGACATCGCGGGCCGACGAGTGCCGCCCCGGCTTCGTCGATGCCGACTCGCGGATGACGCTCATGGACGCGGCTCGCCGCCTGCGCGTCGATGGGCCCGGAGCCGTGGAGGATGCGTGCGAGTCGCGCGCTGTCGTCGCTGGGCTTGACGGGAGCCGAGCAGACGGGCACGCGGTCTACGAGGGTGACGCGGAGTGGTCGTGGACGATGCGTGTGGACTACACCAGCGGAGCGACCTGCTGCTATGCCGGTCGGCTCGTG
>VGXK01000543.1 GCA_016873355.1 Phycisphaerae bacterium
GATTCGCCGCGCCTGGCGTCGTCGTCGCGGTCGTTGCGCTCATTGCGGCCACTCGCGCGTCGGTCTCGATGCAGCGGCCGAGTGCCCGGAGTGCGGGAAGCCGAGTGGCCGCGCTCGGGGCGTCCATGGAGGCGCCGTGAAGTCGAGCGCCATCGATCGTTCCTGATCGTCGATCGTTGAAGCGGCGCCGGAACACGCCGGCCTCGGAACGCGCCGGCGCCGGAACGCGCCGGCCCCGGAACGCGCCGGCGCCGTCAAGCCGTCGCGAGCGTCGCGGTCCGGAAATGCTCCGAGCGCGCACGCTCGAACAATCGCGCGATGCGGAGCAGCGCCCGTTCGGCGAACGCCGGCGCCTGCAACTGCACGCCGATGGGAAGTTCGCGTCCGTCGCGAAGCGCGAATCCGCCCGGAAGCGACACGCCGCAGATGCCCGCGATGTTCGCGTTCACCGTGTAGACGTCGCAGAGGTACATGGCGAGCGGATCGGCAAGCTCGCCCGTCTTGAATGCGGGCGTCGGACTCGTGGGTCCGAGGATCGCGTCGCAGGCGCGGAACGCGGTGTCGAACTCCTGCTTGATGAGCCGTCGCACGCGCATGGCGCGGTCGTAGTAGGCGTCGTAGTAGCCGGAACTGAGCACGTAGGTGCCGAGCATGATGCGGCGCTGCACCTCCTCGCCGAAACCCTCCGCGCGGCTGCGCGCGTAGAGGTCGAAGAGTTCGTCGCCGCTGCGCGCCGTCGTGCGATGGCCGTAGCGGATGCCGTCGAAGCGGGCCAGGTTCGAGCTCGCCTCCGCCGGCGCGATCACGTAGTAGGTGCTGATGCCGACGTCCGTGAGCGGCAGCTCGACCGGGACGATCTCGGCGCCGGCCGATCGATAGACCTCGATCGCCTCGTTCACGACTCGATTGACATCGGGGTCGTTCGCGTCGCTCAGGTACTCGCGCGGCACGCCGATGCGAAGCGGCGTCGGAGCGTCGTCGAGCCCCGCGGTGAACGACTCCGGCTCCCGATCCGCGCTCGTCGAGTCGAGCGGGTCGAGTCCGCAGATCGCGTCGAGCACGAGCGCGGCGTCGCGGACCGATCGCGTCAGCGGACCGATCTGATCGAGGCTCGATCCGAACGCGACGAGTCCGTAACGACTCACGCGGCCATAGGTGGGCTTCAGTCCCACGCAGCCGCTCAGCGACGCAGGCTGGCGAATCGAGCCTCCCGTGTCGGAACCGAGCGCGATGGCGCAGAGATCGGCGGCCACCGCCGCGGCGCTGCCGCCGCTGGAGCCGCCGGGCACGCGCGACGGATCCCATGGATTCGAAACGGCGCCCCAGGCGCAGTGCTCGGTCGACGAACCCATCGCGAACTCGTCGAGATTCGTCTTGCCGATGAGCACGGCGCCGGCGTCGAGCAGCCGCTCGATCACGGTCGCGTCGAACGGCGAGCGGTAGTTCTCGAGAATCCTGGAGCTGCAGGTGGTGCGCCCCAGCCGCGTGGCGATGTTGTCCTTCGCCGCGAGCGGAACGCCGGCGAGCGGGCCGGGATCCTCGCCGCGCTCGGCGCGGGCGTCGATCTCGCGAGCACGCGCGAGCGCCGCGTCGTCGAAGACTTCATGGAAGGCGTTCAGCGCGGGATTCGCCGCGTGAATGCGACGCAGGTGCGACGCGACGACCGCCTCCGCGCTCGTCGAACGGTTGCGCACGGCGTCGCGGATCGAGGTGGCGTCGGGCGTCGTCATCGGTTTCCGTGCGTGCGGCGCGATTCGGGGCGTCACTCGTTGTCGGCGAGCACCTTCGGCACGGCGAGAAACCGCCCTTCGACCGCGGGC
>VGXK01000544.1 GCA_016873355.1 Phycisphaerae bacterium
GCGCCATCATCCGGCGCGCCGTGCGGCGGCTCATGTAGGCGCCGAGCAGGAACAAGCCCGCAAGCATGGCCAGGACCAGGATCACCACCATGACGATCGCCACGAGCGCGCCGTCGTCGCCCGCCGCCGCCGGGCCCGGACCCCGACGCGCCGGGGCGCGCGACGCCGGCCGTTCACCGGAGTTCGATCGCTCGTCGCTCACGAGCGCTCCCCGGCGGAGCGGTCTCGCTGGTGCTCGTTCGCGGCGCCGCCGATCTGGCGATTCTTCGCGGCGCGGATTCGGGACTCGATCGACGCGATGTCGATCTCTCGCGCGGCGCCCGCCGCGCCGTCACTCATGGCCGGCGCCAGGTGCGCTCGACCGAGGTAGCGGTACGCCTCGCTTCGAAGATGCGAGCGCATGTCGTGGCCGCGTCGTCGCGCACGCTCGGCGCGCAGCTGCGACAGGTCGATCGGCGCCACGACGACCTTCTCGCCGGGGCCCGGGTCCGCCTGCGCCAGCACGCGCCCGTCGAAGTCGACGATCATGCTTCCGCCCGGCCAACTGAACGGGGGATACCCGGTCATCGCGGCGCCCTGATTGGACGCCACCACGAAGAGCGTGTTCTCCGCGGCGCGGGCGCGGTTGAAGAGCGTCCACCAGTCCATCGGCGGCGTGGCGCCCCACGGGTCCATGTAGGCGCTCACGCGGATCGCCACTTCGCAGCCGTTGAAGGCCAGCTCGCGGATCGTTTCGGGAAAGAGCCAGTCGTAGCAGATGGCGCAGCCGAGCCTGCCGATCTCCGTGTCGGCCACGGGAAAGAAGGACTCGTCGTAGCCGGGAAGATCGTGCGGACTCGCGTGCACTTCCCACGGGATCCAGGGGTTCACCTTGCGATAGCGCGAAAGCACGCCGCTCGGCCCGACGAGCAGCGTGGTGTTGAAGAGCGAGCCCGGCCACTTCGCATCGAGCTCGATGAACGAGCCCGTCTGAATGAAGCAGCCGTGTTCCTTGCAGAACTTCGCGTAGCGATCGACATGCTCGTTCGGCAGCTCCACCGCGAGATGCTTTCGAAGTTCCGCGACCGTCAGGTAGGTCGGCGCCGCGTGCGAGAACTCGGGATAGACGAGCAGCCGCACGTCGAAGAAGGGCTCGTATCCGGCGATCGTCTGCTCCGCCATTTCGAGCATGCGCGTCACGCGCGATTCGATCTCGCGACGGCTGCGCGGGCAGTCGAAGGCGGTCTGGATGGCGGCGGCGTGGTAGCGCACGGCGACCCGCGCGAAGGCTACCCGCGCTCCTCGATCCATGCCTGCTGGATCGCTTCGAGAATGCGCTCGTTGCACGGGTGACCCGGCAGCTCGCGGAAACCCGGAAGCTCGATCACGAGCGCCTTCAGGCGCGGAAAGGTGATCGAGACGGGATCGAGATCCTCGTGCCGCTCGGCGAGCTCTTCGCCGATGCGCGCCACGTCGAGCCAGTGGAAGTTGTCGTCGGCGGGCATGGAGCGCGAATCCCTCGGCGCGTCGCGACGATCGCCGGTGCGCCGCGCTAGTGCGGCACTTCCTTGATCGCGTTGCGGTTCCACGCGGGAACGCGCACCACGATCGGACCCTTGCCCTTCAACTCGCACTGGCACGCGAGCCGGCTGTTGCGCTGGATCGCCGGCGCCTCCTCCACGCGATCCTCCTCCGCCTCGGTGCTCTCGGCGAGCTCCTTCATGCCGCTCTCGACGTAGACATGGCAGGTGGAGCAGGCGCAGACGCCGCCGCATGCGTGCTCGATGTTGATGCCGTTGTCGAGCGCGATCTCCAGCAGCGACTCCCCTTCGCCGCCCAT
>VGXK01000545.1 GCA_016873355.1 Phycisphaerae bacterium
CGCTCGATGAGTGGTCACCCGTGCCACAGGTGCAGGTCACTCGTTCAAGCCACGCTGGAATCTCAACGCGGAGAACGCGGAGGAAGGTGCGCACCCGCGATGCTCAGTTCCGATCAGGCCCCTCACTCGGCGCGCCTGTTCACTGAGAGTCAGAGAGCGCGAGAGTTTGGACCACTTCATCGCCGTTGATGCCCGTTCCGATCGGGCGACGCCGCTCTCACCTCGAAGTCGAGAGCGCCGAACCCTCGCCACGGCTCGCGAACGGCGCGTACCGCGCCGCTCTCACTGTCAACGACACGGCCCCCGTCAACTTTGACGAGGGCCGTTGAACTCCCCGGTCAAGACTCGTTTGAACGCGCTATCAGTCTACTTGCGACCGCGAGACCGCGACGGCGGTCCTCCCATGCGCCTCGGATCGCCGGTGATTCAAGCAATTCTGGTGGTTAACAGCGCGCGAGCGCGAGGTCGTAAGTCGCACCAGACCAGCCTCCGAGCCGCCGTCCGACTTCGCGCTGGTCGGTTCGCCTGCCCGGCTCGCAGCGCTCTCGACCTGTCAACCAGATCGATTCGAGTTCAAGCCGCCCCACCCGCCGCGCCATGGTTGACAGCGCGCGAGCGCTGGTCGGGCGTTTCCGGATCGTTTCGAGTGGATCGCCCCCGCCGAGCGAAGGTGCGTCGGGCCTGACACGAAGTCCGGGAGACCTCACGACCGGACCCACCGTCCCAGCGCTGGTCAAACATCTCGTCGCGCCCCGATCACGGAAGGAAGCTGCATGCTGAACCCGTTCCGCCGACTGATGGAGGTGCTCGCTCGCTCCGGCGAGTGCGAGCTTCGGCAGCAGATCCAGTTCCTGAAAGCGGAGAACGAGATCTTCCTTGCCCGCCTCCCGAAGGCGGTTCGCACTACGGCTGAGGAGCGAGCTCGACTGGTGAAGCTGGGTCGGCCGCTCGGCAACGCGATCAAGGAACTGATCACGATCGTGAGTCCCCGCACCTTCGCGGACTGGCTGCGGAAGCGGCCGACGAGAGTCGGAAGGGATGGAGCCAGGCGGAAGCGCGGCCGCCCGCGCACCGCGGCCGAGATTCGAAGACTGATCCTTCGAATCGCGAGGCAGACCGGCTGGGGATTCACCAAGATCCTGGGCGAGCTGCGGAAGCTCGGCGTCAGGAAGGTCTCGCGCTCGACCGTCATCAATCTCCTGCACGAGCATGGCGTCCCGAGCGCCCCGGAGCGCGGCGAGGGAACATGGGCCGAGTTCCTCAAGGCTCATGCGAAGACTCTCTGGGCCTGCGACTTCATCTCGAAGCGGATCTGGACGCCGCGTGGACTCAGATTCGCGTTCGTGCTCGTGTTCATCCATGTCAAGAGCCGCAAGGTCTATGCAAGCCGGGCGACCCTAGCGCCCGATCCTACTTGGACGGCGCACGAGGTCGAAGTCTTCCGCGAAACGGTGAGAAGGGCGGGGGAGCGCCCTCGGCACTTGATCCGTGACCGCGACGGGAAGTTCGGCGCGGGTTTCGAAGAGGAGATTCGTGACAGCGGCGTCCGCTCGATCGTCCTTCCTCACCGCGCTCCCAACCTGAACGCGCATGCCGAGCACTTCATCCAGACGCTCGAGCGAGAGTGTCTCGACAAGTTCGTCGTGCTTGGTCTCAAGCACCTCGATCATCTCGTGTCCGAGGTCGTCCAGCACTACAACCAGGAACGGCCCCATTCCGGGATCGGCTACCGCACGCCGAGCGGACCCGCGCCCCCCGAAGATCTTGAGCCCGCTCAATTAGGCGAGGTCGGGTGCCGAGAGCGCCTTGGCGGCG
>VGXK01000546.1 GCA_016873355.1 Phycisphaerae bacterium
GCCACACGAAGTCGCAGCCCGCCAGATCGCCACGAATGAGGAGGAACCGCTCTCGCGGACGACCGCGGGCGCCGGCGGCGGCGCGGCGGAGGGCCGACGCGATCGGCCCGCATGGCGCCTACCTCACGCGCGCGAGCGCATCGCCCGCATCGCGGATGAGCGCGGCCGCGCTCACCGGAGAACCCACCGCTCGCCGCATCCACGCGTCGGGCGTGACGCGACCGATCGAGCAGATGCGCCGTGTCTCCGCCGCGAGATCCCTGCCGAGCATGTGGCTGCGGATCTGGTGGCTCATGACATGGCCGAGCGCGTAATCGGTCAGGTAGAGCGGATGCGCGATCATGTGCTGGTACGCGGCGAGCAGGCGGTACGGATCGGGGCCGAAGTCGCGCTCGTAGAAGCGAGACCAGAGTCGATCCGCGATCGCCAGGACTTCGTCGCGAAGCTGCTCCGCGGTCGCGTCGCGATGTTCGTAGAGCCAGCGCCACGCGTGCAGCTCGAGCAGTCCCGGTCCGGCGATCTGGCACGCGGAGAGCATCGTCTGCAGGGCGTCGAGGTCGGCGAGCCGTTGCGCCTGCGCCGGATCCGCGAGGCCGAGCACGCGGCGTCCGAGCGACTGATAGAGGAACGCGAACGCCTCCGTGCACGCCGTGTTCGGCACGCCGCGCAGCGATGGTCGCGGCGCGAAGTACGCCGAGACGAGCTGCTCGAGGTTGTGGCCGAGTTCGTGCATTGCCGTGTCGAAGCCGTCCCATCCGAGCTCGTGCTCCAGTCGACTCGTGCGCAGCCACGCGCCGTACTCGACGAGGGCGGGTCGAACCGCATGGCCGGCGCCCTTGGCGATCTCCACGCGCACGCGCGACCCGAGGAACTCGGCGTCGTCGCGGGGGAATCCGAGTTCGCGCAGCACCTCGGGAAGCCTCGATTCGAAGTCCTTCTCGTCCTTGAAGCGTCGGCGCACGGCGGCGTCCAGCTCGCGCGCGTCTCCGCCCTCGACGAGATCCTCGAAATAGACGTCGAAGGCCTCGAGAGGGCGGCCGACTCGCGTGCGCACGAGCGCCGCGAGCTCTCGGCGCACCGGCGCCTCGAGCAGTTCCACGAGCAGCGCCTCCACCTGCGACTCGGGGATCTCGCGCTGGAGATCGAACTTGCGAGCGATCGCGGTGGGCTGCTCGGGGAAGAGCACATCGAAGCGCTCGGCGAGTCCGCGATGCGCAAGCCACTGGCGATAGCGCTCCGGTCCGAGCAGCGAATCGGCGCCGCGCACCGGCGCGCCGTCGATCGTGTTCCGCTGCGGATCCCACGCGCCCATGGCCGAACCGCTCATCACCGCCTTCGGGATCGAACCGTCGACATGGCGCGCCATCACCCACGAAAGGGCGCGCTGGAGTTCGACGCCGTGCTCGCGCCCGTAGCCCGCCTTGATCTGCTCGCGCACGAGCCAGTGCGCGATCAGCCTGCGTTCCGGCTCGAACCAGGTGCGGCCGCTCGCATCGACCATGCGCCCGACCGGCACGTGGAACTCCTGCACGAAGACGTTCGCCTCGTGACCGATGCGCCGGGCGAGGTCGTTGAGCTCGCCGGGAACGCGCGCGGCGAACGCCTGCGCGATGCGTGCCTCCGCCCACTCGGCGTCCGACCACGCGCCGCCGCGCTCGAGCATCTCCGGCAATTCCGGCCGCGCGAAATTGAGAAGCGCGACGAACGCAAGCTGCTGGCGGTAGAGCTGATCCGAGAGATCGGGCGCAGGATCGAACTTGGCGAGCAGATCGTCGACTCCGGGAAACTCGTCGCCGCGAAGGTCGCTCCAGCG
>VGXK01000547.1 GCA_016873355.1 Phycisphaerae bacterium
GCCGCAATGCTGATCGAGATCAGGCCTTGGCCGATGACCTGGTCGAGTCAGCAATGGCTCCGATCCGGGCGTGGCTCGACGAGTCCTCAAGCCTCGCGGCGCTGCCGCCCGACGCGACGACGCCGGTGTTCGTGATCATGGACGAATCCATTCACGCTCCCGGCGCCGAGGGTTCGTCGGCGCCGGCCGAACCCGAGGACACTCAATCGCCGCGACTCGTGATCGCGGCATGGGACCAGCTCGCGATGGTGCCGTGGACGCTCGCCAGTCGAAGCAGGCGCATTGAGTCGCTCGTTGCCGACGATGTTGTCGAGACGATCTCGTCGATTGAGACTCAGCGCGAACTCCCGCTCGGACTGGATCTGCTGCCAGTGCCGAAGGAGGGCGCGCGTTCGATCTTCCCGATCCCCCGGAATTCCCAGAGTCGCGCACACGGCGCCGCCAGTCCCAACAGCGACCTGCCCTCCCTTCCGGGGGTCGGCGAGCTCATCTCGACGCATATCGCGCCTGTCGGAAAGGACAACGCCAGCACTCGCGCTGCACTCAGACTCAATGTGAACACCACGCCGCGCGCGCTCCTCGAAGCGGCGGCGGAGAGCGCGCAAGTCTCACTGCCCGATGCGCTCTGGACGAGTCGAGGGAAGAACAAGCCCTATCGGCAAGCGGTACCGGGCGGCGCCTCTGCCGAACTCGGCGGGACGATCGCGTTCACTTCGAGCAGCGACTGCTGGTCGTTCCGCATCGACGCGTTCGTCGGCGTTGCACGGAGCTCATGGTGGGTCGTTCTGCGCCGAGGCGAGCGAGGTTGGGAAATCGCTCAGCGAATCCCGATCGTTACGGAGCCCCGGGAATGAGCTCGCCGCGAGTCGCACACATCAATCGCCTGACGGCCCTGACACTCGGCGCAGGCGCGGTCGCGGTCGGACTCGCGGCCGTGTGGGCTGCCCGACCCGCACGTGATCTCGAACTCCCGCCGGTGCCGACTCGATCGGCCCCGGAGGCTGTGTCCGTATCAGCGGAGTCGGCCGCACCATCGCGACTGCCGGGATTCGCGAATCGGCTCTCCCCTGCTCCCCCGGAACGCGCCATCGCACTCATGACGGAGCCGATCGAATCGCCGATTGCGCAACGGGTCGAGCTGCTCGGCATCGCGCGCGACGGAGACACGCTCGTCGCGGCGCTCTACGACCCTGCCGATGATCGAGTGCACCTCGTTCGTGATGGCGAGTCGATCGCGGGGGTCGATGTGAAGAAGGTCGAAGCGAATCGGGTGCTGCTTGCCAAGGGCGATCGAGTCCGCACGCTGAGCCTGAACGCGCCGCGACCGCCAATCGCAAACTCACGATCAGCTGACAAGCCCGCCGGCAGCGATGGCGCCGCTTCGAAAGCAAGTGAACCCAATTCCGGGGGGGGCGAGGGATGAACGCGACCGTGCCGATCGATCGTCTCTACTGGGCCATCGTCGAGGCGCCGCCGCGCGGTCGCCGGTGGCGCTCAGCCGAGATCGCTTCGCTCGCCGAGGAAGTCATCCCGGTCTCCGTGGAGGAGCTTCACATCGTCGACCGGCGCCTCCGAGATGGCCGCACGGTGGTTTGCGCGGTCGAGATCGAGGAGCTTCGAGCTCGATGCCTAGGACTGCTTGAGTTGCTTCCGGGGGAGGTGCCCGAATTCGTACGAACTCGGATCGATGAGCCGCTAGAGCCGCGGAGTTTCGAGTTGCTGGTCGGCGCATTCACGCCCCCGGAGGTTCGGCGCGCCGCAAGCCGCCTGACGACCGCCGTCGCAGCAATCGCCGCCCTGCTCGCCATCTC
>VGXK01000548.1 GCA_016873355.1 Phycisphaerae bacterium
TCAGCGCGTGGAGGTCGATGCCGCACTTCGCGTACGGGGCGCCGTAGTCGTAGAACCGCCGACGTCTCGCGCTCATGGCTGCCTCGCCGCGGCCACGCGCGCCGCCGGTCGTCCGTCCAGCAGCCGCTCGAGCTTCGCCAGCCGCTCGCGCAGCCCCTCGACGCGCATGAGGGCCGCGCACTCCGCGCACATGCCGTCGGTGACGCCGAGCCAGCGGTCGCGCGAGCGCTTGACGCCGAGGACGCGGCCCCAGAGCCAGTGCCGGACGCCCGCCCAGCCACGGCAGCGTCGAATCAGCATCAGCAGCCGCCCCGCACGGCCGCGACGCCGTCGCCATACGTGTAAACGGCGGTCGTGCCGTCGCAGAACTTCCGCAGGTGGTACGAGCCCACCACGCCGATCTCCACGCCGGAGGCCACCGGCGCGCGCTCGGTGCTCTGCCCACACCCCGCCATCGCGCATGCGAGCAGGACGAGGCTTAGGAGGCCGACGAGGGCGCCGGTGAGGTCGCGGAGCGTGCGGGTCATGCGATCTCCGGGCAGCCGTCGCGATGGAAGCCGCGTCCGCCACACGCGCAGGCGTCGAGGTGCAGGACGCCGCAGACGGCGCACGCGTCATCAACGAGGTGCGGCGCGCAGTCTTCGTCCTTCGTGTGTGGACCGGCGGGCGCGAGCATCGCCCCGCTCATCGCTCGCCCTCGATCGTCGGCGCGTGCTTCGCTTCCCAGATCAGCCACACGACGCCGGAAAGCAGGAGCGCGAGGAAGAGCGCGAGGAGGGTCATCGGGAACTCCGGGCGACGCCGAGCACGCGCTCGATGCGCTGGTGAAAGGTCGCGACGGCGACGCGCACGGCGACGGTGGCGCGGTCGGCGTCTGACACCTGTCCGACATGTCTGACGGGCGTCTGACGCGGCGTCATGCGCTGGTCCGCCGCGTGAGGCGCTGCGCCTGCTTCATGCTGTGCCCGATGTCGATGCACTCGCGGATGTACTCGGAGAACTCGACGCGCTCGTCGACGGCGGCTTGCTGCCACGCCGCGTCGCGATCTTCGGGGAACCGGAACGCCCGCCGGACGTCGAGGCGCGCGGCGTCGGTCCGTCGCACGCTGCGCGCGAGCGGTCGTCGTGTAAGATGCTCGTCAGCCATCGCCAGCCCCTTTCCCGGGTTGTCGTGGTCAGGGCTCCCGAGCGCGACCAACGCTCGCGGAGCCCGTGCTGTGTCGGGGAACGTCACGCGGCGCATGCCTTCGCCTTCGCGTCCGCGATCAGCCGCTTCGCGGTCGCCACCACGTTCGCGGACACGGCGCGGCCCGCGAGGACGTGACTCACCATGTGCTTGCTGACACCGGCCTCGGCCGCGACCGTCTTCTGCTGGATGCCGCGGTCGTGGAGTTGCTTCCGCAGGCGTGCTAGCGTCGTCCGGGTGAGTTGAGTTGAGCGCTTCATGGGTCGTGACGGTATCGCAATAGCGATTGCAATGTCAATAGCGATCTACGCAGACAATCCCCAGGCGGTCGGGGCCCGTATCCGAGAGGCGCGGAGAGCGCGCAAGGAGGAACCGGCGCTCGTGGCGACCGAGGCCGGCATCAGCACGTTCCAGCTCGGCAAGATCGAGCGTGGCGAAGCCGGGAGGCGCCCGACTCAGAAGATGGCGAGCGCGATAGAGACGCTCGTCACGCGCTACAACATCGTTGCCCCGCGCCCGCCTGGCGCACGCGATCCCGGGCCCGAGGCGCCGCCCGTCGTCGCCGCCCTCAACAGCGTCCCGCGCGAGATCGCAGACGCCGTCGAGCAATTGTGGCAAGGGC
>VGXK01000549.1 GCA_016873355.1 Phycisphaerae bacterium
GAGCGCTAGCAGTGCGCCCATCGGCTGCGCGACGAACGACGAAAGCAGGTCGCCGCGCACCGCGTGCGCGAACGAGGTGGTCATGCCGCACGACGGGCACGGGATCCCGAACGCGATCGTCCAGGTGCACGGCGGCAGGCCGAGTTGCGTGTGCGTGCCGAGACCCTTCGACGAGGGCTCGAGCGTGGACGCGAGCAGGAGCAGCGAGAGCGACGCGGCGCCGATCAGCGCGGCGGCGATGCGCTCGCCGGCGGAGAGCCACGGCGCAGCGGTCACGCGTGCGCGGTCCGTCCCCCCCGAGGCTGGAAACGACTCCGCCATGGGCGGGGAGCGTACCGACCCCCTCCCGGTCCCGGCAACCGCCGACCGGCGCGGATCGACGGGGATCTCGAGAGCGGTGACGACTCAGGCGTAGCGAGCTGGCGCTGGCGAGACGAGTGTGGCAAGGAGGGCGAAGCAGGCGGATCTTGAGGATCCGCCGATGGAGCCCGACGATGCCACACGATGTCGCAGCCCGCCAGATCGCTACGAATGAGGAGGAACCGCTCTAGCCTTTCGGCGATGGATCCGATCGTCGACGGGCATCTCGATCTGGCGTATCTCGCGGAGCGAGGCGTGGATCTGCGGTCGCCGACGAACGATCCGGCGAAGGCCTGCGTGAATTTGCCGGCGCTCGCCGCGGGCGGGGTGCGGCTCGCGCTCGCGACGATCTTCACGGAGTCGATCGACGAGGCGCGCGATCCGGACGCGTGGGAGTATCGCGGCATCGCGGATGTGGAGGGCGCCCGGCGAGCGGGCATGCGGCAGTTGGCGCGCTACCACGAACTCGAGCGCGACGGCAAGATCCGCATCGTGCGCCGGCGGGGCGACCTCGAGCCGCTCGACGACGCAGGTCCGCTGCGCGTGGTGATCCTGATCGAGGGCGCCGATCCGGTCGCGGACGCGGACGATCTGGCGCACTGGGTGGAAGGCGGCGTGCGCCTGGCGGCGCTGGCGTGGGCGAAGGGCTCGCGCTTCTCCGGCGGCAACGCGGCGCCGGGTCCGCTCACGCGCGCCGGGCGCGAGCTGCTCGCGAGCATGGCGTCGCTCGGGGTGGTGCTCGACTGCTCGCACCTGAGCGACGAGTCGTTCGACGAAGCGCTCGATCGATTTCCGGGACGCGTCGTCGCGTCCCACTCGAACTGCCGGGCGCTGCTCGAGCCGAGCGAGCGGCATCTGCGCGACGATCAGATCCGGCGGCTTGCCGATCGCGACGGCGTGATCGGGCTGAACCTCTACGGCAGGTTCCTGGCAAGCGGACGAGCGGCGACGATCGACGACGCGGTGCGGCACGCCACGCGACTGCGGGATCTCGCCGGCGCGACGCGCGTGGGACTCGGCAGCGATTTCGACGGCGGATTCACGCCGATGGAGTGCCCGGAGGGGCTGCGACGGCCGGAGGATCTGCGAGCGCTCGGCGCGGCGCTGCGCGCCGCCGGATTCCGCGAGGACGAGATCCGGTCGTTCGCGAGCGAGTCGTGGCTGCGGTTGCTGCGGCACGCGCTGCCGCGCTGATCGCAGCGTCGCGTTCGCCCGCGCCGCGCGAACCGGCGCCGCGCGAACCGGCGTCGCGCGAACCGGCACCGCGAGCCCGCGCGCGCGTTCGTTCAGAGTTTCGCCGCCGCGTTGAGCGGCAGGTGATGCCACGACGCCGACGCGCCGACGCGCGACTCGACGAAGAGATCGAGGGCCACGCCGCAGCCGTGCAGCGATTCGACCTCGGTCGCGTCGAGCGTCGTCACGCGCTCGACGATCGGAAGCGGATCCG
>VGXK01000550.1 GCA_016873355.1 Phycisphaerae bacterium
CGCACCGGGCGCGGCGCGGGCGGCGTCGCGTGCGCTCGCGGCCGGCGCCGTGCGCGAGGCGAACAATCGCATGGCGAGCATCGCGAGCGCGGCGAGCGCCGAGGCCGCCGCCGCCGATCGGCTTCCGGTCGCGACGATGCCCACGACGCACGCCACCGCCCATGCGATCGAGCCGCGCGCAAGCGACACGATCGCCACGAGGCCGAGCACCATGCCGGCGAAACTCGGGAAATGCCCCCCGACCTGGATGAATCGCTCCTCCGAGAGCCACGAAGCGCGCGCCACGCCCACGATCCAGATTGCGCCGAAGAGCGACACCGCCGGAAGCGCCGCTCGGGCGCCGCCGTCCCGCACCACGCACCACGCGGCGAGGAACGCGAGCGAGAATCTCCCGCCCTGGATCGCGCCGATCCACTGCGGCTGCCAATCGTTGAACGCTCCGAGCGGGACTCCGCCGAGCACGAGGCACGCGATCACCACGAGCAGCGAGCCGAGCACCGCCGCGCTCGGCATGCGGCGCGACGCGACGATCGCCAGCACGAACAGGCCCGCGATCCACAGATCGGCGCGCCCGAAATACGGCGGCAGGAAATACGAGCCCTTCGCGTTGAAGTCCCACGAGAACCATTCGCCGACGCGATCGGTGGCGCAGACGAGCACCATCGCCGCGGCAAGCAGCCACGGCGAGAGCGAGCCGAGCGGGTTCGGTCCCTGCCCGTCGAATCGAGTGGCGACGGCGTCCGCAAGCCGATCGAGCGCACCACCGAGTGCCGGATCGACGCGGCGCAGGACCACCACCGCGACGACCGTCGCGCCGAGCGCAAGGAACACGAGCAACGGCGTGGGACGCAGCGGTCCTTCGAGTCGCAGCGTGCGTCCGTTCGTGCGCGGATCGCTGCCGTCGATCGTCGAGACGTAGAGCTGACCGCGCCAGAGGCTCCAGCGTCCGCCGCCCTTCTCGCGGATCTCCGGATGCGGCGAGCGACTCTCGAGGCGCTCCGCGCCGTTCACGGTGAGCGTCGCCTCGACGCCGACGAACGACGCATCGCCCTCCGCAACGACCGTCACGAGTCGCCCGTGCAGCAACGCCTCCGGCGTGCGCCACGCAAGCCCCTCGTCGTGCACGAGCGCCGACCCGGGAACGTCGACCGAGACTCGGAACGACCCGACGAGCAGCGCGATCACGAGCGCGTCGAGCAGCACCGCGACGATCGCGAACGACCGCGCGGCGCCGACGCGCGTCATGGGCGCGACGCTTCCATCGGCCGGTACTCGGGCACGGCGCGCTCGAGCACGCGTCGCGCGGCGACCTCGTCCTGCTGGTCGATCGCGAACTCGAGCTCGTGCAGCAGCGAAAGCGTGGCGTCCCATCCCGGATGCGAATCGCGCGAACGGAGGATCTGCGGATGCGCGGTGCCGTCCACGTCGCGCCCGATGAGCAGCTCCTCGTAGAGCTTCTCACCGGGGCGCAATCCGGTGAGGACGATCTCGATGTCGCCGTCGGGATGCTCGGCGTCGCGCACGGTGTGTCCGGAGAGCAGGATCATGTTCCGCGCGAGATCGACGATGCGCACCGGCTCGCCCATCTCGAGCACGAAGACCTCTCCGCCGCGACCCATCGACGCCGCCTGGAGCACGAGCTCGCTCGCCTCGGGAATCGTCATGAAGTAGCGCGTGACCTCGGGATGCGTGACGGTGACCGGTCCGCCTGCCTCGATCTGCCTGCGGAAGAGCGGCACCACGCTGCCGGAGGAACCGAGCACGTTGCCGAAGCGCACGTTCAGGCAGCGCATGGGGCTGCCGCGCG
>VGXK01000551.1 GCA_016873355.1 Phycisphaerae bacterium
TGCCCGTCGCGTCCGGCGGCGGCTCGTTCGGATCCGGCAGGCGATCAAGGTCGGACTCGAGGCGGCGCCGCGCGATCGGATCGAGCAGCGCGTGCATCTTCTTCACCTCCTCCGACTCGCCGCGCACGCTCCAGGTGTGGCGCCCTTCGTCGCAGCGAACCTCGATCGCGACGCGCGTGGTGCTCTCGGGATCGTCGTGCGGCTCCGTGTCGCACCATCCGGTCGACGCGAGCACGACGAGGAACTCGCGGATCTCCTCGGGCGTGAGGCGGCCGGTCCAACCCGTGGTGCCGTTGAACGCCTTGAATCCGCCGCCGTACTCGATCTCTCCCTTCGCGGTCACCTTGTAGAGCTCGTACTTCTGTTCGCCGGTGCGGAGGATCTGAAGCGAGAGCTCGACGCCGCCGGTGGGCGACTCGGCTCGCTCCGTCTCGCTGATCGTGTCGCAGCCGAGCGCAAGCGTCGTCACTGCGACGATCGCGACGATCGCCGTCGCCCGCGCCGCACGCGCCGCTCGTGGCGCGCGCGCCGATCGCGCCGCTTGCGCCACTCGAGCCGCTCGCGCGAGGCGACGGAGCACGCTCGGAAACATGTCGCTTCGAGTCGTCGCGAATCCGCGCATCGATCAGCTCCGGCGACGGAATCCCGCGTAGGGATCGGGACCGAAGTCGTAGCGCACCGGCAGGAATCGCTCGCGCGGGAGGTCCTGCGACCACGCCAGGTCGCAGAGGGCGCGGATGAGCGTCAGGCTCGCCGGATCGGGCTCCTGCGCGCCGCGGAATCCGCGCACGAAGGTCCAGCGCTCGCCGGCGGCGTTGAAGGCGATCACGTAGATGGTCTCGTCGCGCGTCGGCTCGAGCAGCGACGGATTGCCGATGAAGTCCGCGTTCGAAGGCGAGGTGAAACCGAGCCTGCGAGCCAGCGCCCAGAGATCGGAGACCTGCTGCTGGTAGAGCGCACGCGTGCGACCCGGACGCTCGTCCCAGGTGACGGTCGGCCCGGAGTCATGGAGCAGCGACCCGTCCGCGAGCAGGATGAAGTGACCCGGGCGCCGATGCGCCTCCGCTTCGACCGGCACGCGCGACCCGGTGAGAATGGCCACGTCGAGCGTGAAGTCGGCGGGCGGCCGCTCGAGCTCGTCGAGTGCGTGCGGACCGTTCGCGGGCGGTGCGGCGCAGCGCGCCAGCGCGAGCACGAGCGCCGCGAAGACCCACGCCGCGATCGTCGATCGGCGAAGCGTCGAGCGTCGGGCCTGCAGCGCCATGCGCCGAGCGTAGCAGGCGCCGCACGAGCCTGCGTGCCGCGGGTACCCTTCGCCGCATGCGGACGAGCGTCGCATGGATCAACGACTACCTCGATCCCCGCGCCGACGCGGAGGAGCAGGCCGCCGTGCTCACGCGCGTGGGCCTTGCGTTCGACGGCCGCGAGGCGCTCGCCGACGGCGACACGGCGCAGGAGATCGAGACGACGAGCAACCGGGGCGACTGCCTTTCGCATCTTGGGCTGGCGCGGGAAGTCGCCGCCGCGTCCGGCCGCCGACTCAAGGCGCCCGCCGCGTCGCTCCCGCAGGGATCGAAGCGAGCCGCGGATTCGGTGCGCGTGAGCGTGGAGGACACGATCGGCTGTCCGCGCTACACCGCCCGCATCGTCCGCGGCGTGAAGGTCGGCCCGAGTCCCGAGTGGATGCAGGCGCGGCTCCGCGCCATCGGTCAGATTCCGCGGAACAACCTCGTCGACTGCACGAACTTCGTGCTCTTCGAGATGGGTCAGCCGACGCACGTCTTCGATCTCGCCACGCTGAAGGGT
>VGXK01000552.1 GCA_016873355.1 Phycisphaerae bacterium
GCGACGGATACACCACCGCGTCGAACGACGCCGGCGACTCGCTCCAGTCTTCGAGCGCGACCAGGCGGCACCGTCGCTGCACGACGTCGCGCACGCCGCCCGCAGAGAGCGAAGTCCACAGCTTCGCCGGCACGAGCAGGCTGATCACGCCGTTGTCGCGCGTCAGTTGCGTCGAGCGCTCCACGAAGAGCGCCGCAAGGTCCACTTGAGCGGCGAACCCGCGACCGGCGCCCGTGGCGTCGGCACCGACGGTCCACGGGGCGTTCCGCCACGCGGCGTAGCGCCGCGCAAACTCTTCGCGCATGGCTGGCGGGAGCCGGTGGATACGCACCCACGGCGGATTGCCGAGCACGATGTCGAACCCGCCGGCTGCCCCGACGTCTGCGAAGTGCGTGCGGAAGGAGAAGGGAAGGGCGGCGCCGTCGCGGATGGCGCGCAGCCGCGCGCGCAGCGCCCGCGCTTCACCGCGCAGCATGACGAGATCCGCCTGCACGTCGCGCTCGCGGCCGGCCGACGCCGGCCCCGCGCGTTCGCCGAACAGGTTTCGGCCGCGAAACACCAGCAACGCTTCGCGCCGGCGCGACTGCACCGACGCCAGCGAGCCGGCGGTATCGGCGAGTGCGCAGCGGCGTTCCGCGCGGTCGAGTTCGCGGGCGAGCGTACGTTTGCGTACGCCGCTCGATCGCGCGTAGCGTGCGCGAAGGACGGTCAGTCGCGCAGCGCCCTCCGGTGCGACGGTGGTCTCGAACGCGGCGCCGGCGAGTGCGTCGCCCACCCGGATGTTGTGATCGAGGTTCGGGAGCGGCGGCACGGTCGCGCCGTCGCGCTGCGGTTCATCAATGACGACCGAAAGCCAGAGCCGGAGCTCACACAGCCACGTCGCGGTGGGGTTGATGTCCACACCGAAGATTGAACGCGTCAGGACCTCGCGTCGGCGTTCCGACACGCTCCGTCGGTCGCCGGCCTTGCCGCGCAGGTCCGCAATCCGCTCGAGCGCGTGCACCAGGAACGCGCCGCTCCCGCAGGCAGGATCAATCAGCCGGAGCGTTCCCACGGCTTCGAGGATCGTCGCGCGCCAAGCCGGCGCGAGCGGCTCATTCGCCCGGACCGAGAGTCGCACGTCCGGCGGAACGCCGCGCGTCGCGAGCCATTCATCAATTGCCTCGGCCGTCACGCGCTCGAGGATCGGCAGTGGCGTGTAGAACGCGCCCGACTTGCGTCGGTCGTCGCTCGCCATGAGCGACTCGAAGGACCGGCCGAGCATCTCCGGGTCCACCGCCGCCTCGGCCAGGCCCGATGACTGCTCGCGCGCGGTGACACGGTACCGGCCGAGGAGCGTCGCGATCACGCCGCCAAGCGCGTCATCCGAGAACTCGCCGTCGCGCCAACGGTGCTCCGACGCCGTTCGCGCGAACAACCCGCCGTTGAGGAACGGGACATGCCCGAACGCCAGCGCGCGCGCGGAACGCTTCGCGGTCGGCGTGTTGAGCGTGCCGAAGAACAGCGGGTCGAGCAATCGGCGGTGCACGCGCCCGCCGTGCGCGCAGAGCCCGTCGTAGTGATGCCGGAGGAACTCACGGTCCCCGTTGAGCCAACCCTTTGCCTCCAGGAACGCGATGAACAGCAGGCGCGACGTGGTCAGCAGCGCGAGTTCCTGCCGAGCGACATCGGGTGCGCGCCCGGTCCTCGACGCCGCGAGTCGGTGTACCGCGCCCTCCAACTCCCGATAGAAGCGGCGCGTCAGTTGGTCGCGCCCGAGCAGCTCGGCCCAGCGATGGTGCGTCATTTGGTCGCTCGAACCAACT
>VGXK01000553.1 GCA_016873355.1 Phycisphaerae bacterium
TGTTCGATCGACGCGTCTCGATCCGCGCAGGTGATCGACGAGCATCTCTCGAACGCCACCGTGCTCGCGATCGGTCCCGGGTTCGGCGCGGGAGCGCCGCAGCAGCAGGTGGTGATGCGGCTCGTGGCGCGCGAGGGAGCGCCGCTCGTGATCGACGCCGACGCGCTGAACTCGCTCGCCGAGGTGGAGCGCTTCGACCTCGACTTCCGCGCCAAGGCGATTCTCACGCCGCATCCCGGCGAGTACGCGCGGCTGGCGGCGCGACTCGGAATCGAGGCGGATCCGGTCGATCCCGGGCGGCGCATCGACGCGGCGACGGCGCTGTCGCGGCGGCTCGGCGCGATCGTCCTTCTGAAGGGCGCGAACACGATCGTCACGGACGGCCTGCGCTCGTGGGCCGCGTCCATCGTGAATCCGGCGCTCGCCACCGCCGGCAGCGGCGACGTGCTCACCGGAATCGTCGCATCGTTCGCGGCGCAGTTCCATCGATCGGGAATGCTCGACCTCTTCGACTGCGCGCGCCTGGCGGTGCAGGCGCACGGCGCCGCCGCGGGCGCCTGGAGCGAACGGCACGGCAGCGCCGGCCTGCTGGCGCACGAACTCTGCGACCTGCTGCCCGAAGCGATCGAGCGCATGCGGCGCAGGTGAGCGCGCCGCGTCCGCGTTCCCGCTCGACGCGGCCGATCGCGCAGCACGGCTACACTCGCCACCATGAGTGGACGCGGCACGGGCGGAAGCGGTTCGACGGCGGAGCGACCGCACATTCCGCTTCGGGAGCTGCGCCCGCAGGTCTATCTCGACGGCATCTACTCGCTCATCAATCCGCAGATCGGCACCACCCGCGGTCAGAAGCCGTACTTCAAGGCGCTGCTGCGGGATTCGACCGGCGAGGTTCCCGTCCGCGCGTGGACCTTCGACCCGGCTTCGTTCCACGACGTGTCGCGCACGGGATTCGTCTGGGTGAGCGGTCAGGCGCAGAGCTACAACGGGCAGGTGCAGGTGATCGCGGAAGTGCTTCGCGCGGCCACGGTCGAGCCGCGGGATCTGGCGCGACTGCTGCCGAGCACCTCCGGCAACATCGACGCGATGCACGAGGAGGTCGTCTCGATCCTCCGCTCGATGGGTCACCCCGCGATGCGGGCGCTCGTGGAGCAGTACCTGGGCAACGCCCATCTCATGAAGCAGTTCATGCACGCGCCCGCGGCGGTGAGCGTGCACCACGCCTGGATCGGCGGCCTGCTCGAGCACACGCTCCAGGTGCTTCGCGCGGCGGAAGCGCTTCTGCCGCTCTACCCCGAACTCAACCGGGACATCGTGCTCATGGGGCTCTTCCTGCACGATCTCGGGAAGACGGTCGAGCTCGAGTGGGAGAAGGGGTTCAACTACACCGCCGACGGCAACCTCATCGGGCACGCCGTGCGCGGCGCGATCTGGCTCCAGGCCTTCGCGACGGCGGCGGCTCGCGACACGGGACAGAAGCTCCCGGCCGAGGCGCTCCGCGTGCTCCAGCACATCCTGATCAGCCACCACGGCTCCCACGAATTCGGCGCGGTGAAGGTGCCGTCGACGCCGGAGGCGGTCTTCGTCGCGATGCTCGACAACCTCGACGCGCGCACCGCGATCGCGCTGCACGCGGCGGATCGTCCGCGCGGCGATTCGCACGAGCCCGGGCACGACTTCACCGACAAGGTCTGGGCGCTCGACACGCGGATCTACCGACCGGATCCGCTCGAGGCGCCGCCCGTCGCCGACGCGCCGCCGGCGGCCGAGGCGCCGCCCGCGACCGCGCCTCGCCCCGACGACGC
>VGXK01000554.1 GCA_016873355.1 Phycisphaerae bacterium
AGTTCCTCCTAGTGGCGCAGGATTTCTTCGACGGGTCGCTCCTTGCGCAGCGCATCGACGTGAACGGGGTGCCGATCGGAAATCCGTTCGAGCCCAAGAGCAGCGTCATCGGCAGCAGCGGGGACGGATACCTCGTGGCGTGGCTCACCGGAAACTACGTGCTCAAGTGCTCGCCGATGAGCGCCGACGGAACGCTCGCCGCGCCGAACGGCGCGACGATCGCCTCGGGCCCATACGTGTACCAGAGCGTCTCGATCAGCCACGATGGCACGAACTGGTTCGTCGGCTGGACCACGAATCAGGCGCGAGCGAGCCGGGTGTCCGAAGCAGGAGCGGTGCTCGATCCGAACGGGGTGCTCGTGCCCGTCGGCACGCCGTCGACGCAGAACATCTATGGATTCCAGGTCGTGGGACGCTTGGGTGGCGGCGCGCATGCGATCTACTACGACTATCGAACGAGTGGCGATGCCAACGTCTTCGGCATCCCGCTGAGTGCGGCGAATGTCCCCGGCGCCGAGTCGGTGGTTTCCACCGGTACCACCACGCAGGTGCGGCCGGACTTTTCCGAAGGTCCCGATGGCCAGGTGGCGCTTGCCTTCCTGAGCCGCGCGACCGGCGGCGATCGGATTCTCGTGCAGCTGCTCGACGCATCCGATCAACCCATGTTCCCCGAACCGATCGTCGTCGCCGCCGGCGCGAGCCTCGGCAAGCCGGGAATCGCGTGGAACGGTTCGACCTACATGGTGGTGTGGAGCGACGGAAGCGTGAAGGGACGGCGCATGCTCGCCGACGGCGCCTTCGTCGACGCCGCGCCCATCGCCGTCATGTCCGGATTCGACGTCGATGTCGCGGCGCTCGGCGAGGACTTCTGCGTCGTCTGCAGCGACTACTCGTTTCCGCCGAACCCGCAGTACATCGGAGTCTTCGAACGAAGATTGAGCGGCGGCGGCGCGCTGCTCGATGCGGACCGGGTCCTGCTCGGGATCTCCTATGCGTACAACGCCCGCATCCACGCCATCGATGATCGATGGGTGGCGACCTGGGAGCGTCATCCCACCCATGACGATCCGCAGTCGACCATCCAGTACTCGTTCATCCACGCCGATGGCACCCACACGCCCGAGGCGTGGGTGAGCACCTCTTCGGGCGGACAGCCCGATGTCGCCTTCGACGGCGCCAAGCTGCTCTTCGTCTGGCGCAACAACTCGCTGGCGAACGCGAACAACTACATCGCGGGTCGGCTGCTCAACCTGGACGGAAGCGTCGCGTCGGCGAACTTCACGATCGCGGAGGCGACGGGACGACAGCTCCGGCCGACCGTGTGCCGAAACGGCGATCACTTCCTCTGCGCGTGGGACGACCAGCGAAATCAAGTGGCCTTCTACGACGAACGCACCGATGTCTACGGAGCGCGAGTGACGAGCTCGGGAACGCTGCTCGATCCGGGTGCCTTCCCGATCAGCGCGGGTCCGAACGGCGAGGCCTCTGCGGCCCTCGTGAGCCGCGGCCCGGGACACAGCCTCGTCGCGCTGACCCGATTCGAGTTGGAGCAGCCGTTCGACTCCTACAGGATGGGAATCGTGCGAGTAGGAGTTCCCGGCGATCTGACCGGCGATGGATTCGTCGACGGTGCGGACCTCGGAAGCCTGCTGGGAGCGTGGGGAACGGATGACGCGGTGGCCGACCTCGATCACGACGGCACGGTCGGCGGCTCGGACCTCGGCATGCTGCTTGGATTCTGGACCTGACAGGGCGTCGGAAGCGGGGTTGTCCCGCGAGCGGCGTGCGAAATGAGGTT
>VGXK01000555.1 GCA_016873355.1 Phycisphaerae bacterium
CCACTCGTTTCGCCGACGAGCACGAGCAGATTGCCCGCATGCTTCAGGTCCATCGTCACGCAATGCTCGACATCGTCGACGATGCCGAAGCCGCTGATGAGCAGCGTCGGCGGAATCTGGATCACGCGGCCGTCGGCGGCCACGAACTGATTGTTCAGGCTGTCCTTGCCGCTGATGAACGGCGTGCGGTACGCGTGCGCCCCGTCGTAGCACGCTTCCGCCGCCCGCACGAGCGAGCCGAGATTCCGCTCGTCCTTGCAGCTCGGCCAGCAGAAGTTGTCCAGGATGGCGATGCGATCGGGGTTCGCACCGACGCAGACGAGATTGCGCACGCACTCGTCGATGGCGGCGAGGCCCATCAGGTACGGGTCGGCGCAGAGCCCGGTGGCCAGTCCGTTGCCGATCGCGAGCCCGCGCGTGGAATCCGGCACGGGCATGATCACGGCCGCATCGCCGGGACCGTCGGAGCGCGCGCCGACCAGCGGCTTGATCACGGAGCCGCCCTGCACCTCGTGGTCGTACTGGCGGATGATCCACTCGCGGCTGGCGATGTTCGGATGCGCCATCAGCGCGCGAAGCGCCGCATCGATGCGGGACGCGATCGCGTCCGCGCCGGTCGCGGCGCCGCCGCCGTGGCCGCAGCGCACGCCGCCCTGCGCGGCGCCCCACGCAGGATCCCACAGCGCTTCGCGCGTGGGCGTCGGGATTCCCTCGTGCAGGAAGCGCATGTCGAGTCGACCGACTTCCGTTCCGTGCCAGAAGAGCCGCAGCGATCGGTCGGGCGTTCCGAAGCGTCCGAGCTCCGCGAGCTCCACCTCGTGTTTCTCGCACACGGCGCGGAAATCGACGAGCTGATCCGCCGGAACCGCCAGCACCATGCGCTCCTGCGCTTCGGAGATCCACACTTCGGTGGGCGAGAGGCCGTCGTACTTGAGCGGCGCGCGATCGAGATGCACTTCCGCGCCGAGCTCGCCGCCCATCTCTCCGACCGCGCTCGAGAAGCCGCCGGCGCCGCAATCGGTCACGGCGTTGTAGAGCGGACCGCCCGCGAAATCTCGCGCCGCCAGCAGCGCGTCGAGACACTTCTTCTCGGTGATCGCATTGCCGATCTGCACCGCGTGACCGAATTCGTCGGCGTGCGAGTCGGTGAGCTCCGCGCTCGAGAAGGTGGCGCCGTGGATACCGTCGCGCCCCGTGCGCCCGCCGATCGCCACGATGGCGTCGCCGGCGCGAGCGGCGCCGCGGATGCGATCGCGCGGCAGCACCCCCACCGTTCCGCAGAAGACGAGCGGATTGCCCACATGGCGCTCGTCGAACCAGACGGCGCCGTTCAGCGTGGGAATGCCCATGCGATTGCCGTAATCGCGCACGCCGGCGACCACCTGCTCGAGGATTCTCGCGGGAGGAAGGCATCCCGCCGGAATCGACGGGCCGCCCGGCGTGCCTGCCGAGAGCGGGGCCACGCAGAAGACGTCCGTCGCGGCAATCGGCTTCGCGCCGAGTCCGGTGCCCATCACGTCGCGAATGCAGCCGCCGATTCCGGTGGCGGCGCCGCCGTAGGGCTCGATCGCGCTCGGATGATTGTGCGTTTCGACCTTGAAGCAGACGGCGTTCGCATCATCGAAGGCGATGACGCCCGCGTTGTCGACGAAGACGGAGAGGCACCAGTCGATCGGCGGCGCCGCGCTTCCGTTCGGACGACGACCCGCGATGAGCTCGTGGGTGGCCGCGGCCACGGTCGAGCGCAGCAGATTGCGGATCACGGTCGAGCCGTCGGGCTGCGGCTCATGACCCGT
>VGXK01000556.1 GCA_016873355.1 Phycisphaerae bacterium
TGGAATCCGAATCCCGACTGTTTCGCGCCGACCCACGGCGAGCCCTTCGCGCCGCCGCACCCCTGGTTGATGCCGATCATTCCGGAGTGCAGACGCCGCGCGAACGCCCGCGCCCGCTCGACATCCTTGCTGAAGACCGCGGCGCCGAGTCCGTACGGCGTGTCGTTCGCAAGCGACGCGGCGTCGTTCTCCGAGTCGAACTCCATGATGCATGCGACGGGACCGAACGTCTCCTCGCGCATGATCTCCTTGGTGTGATCGAGTCGATCGAGCACCGTCGGCGGATAGAAGTTGCCGTCCTTCGACGGATTCCCGCCGAGCAGCACTCGAGCGCCCTGCTCCACCGCGCGACGCACCGCCGCTTCCACCTTCTGCTTCTGCTCGTGCGACACCATCGGCCCGATGTTCACGCCGTCCTTCGTGCCCGGCCCCTGCACGAGCGCCTTGGCCTTCTCCACGACCAGCTTCTTGAAATCCTCCGCGACCGCGCGATCCACATAGATTCGCTCCGTGCTCACGCAGACCTGTCCCGCGTTGCGGAAACTGTTGCGCACCGCGAAGTTCGCCGCCGCTTCGAGATCCGCGTCGCGCAGCACCACGAGCGGATCCTTGCCGCCGAGCTCCAGCACGAGCCGCTTCAACCCCCCCGCCGCGCTCTGCATGATGTTGCGTCCCGCCGCGCGACTGCCGGTGAACGCGATCAGGTCGACATCCGCCGCCACCAGCGCACGACCCTGCGCTTCGTCACCGAACACCAACTGCAGCACATCCGGCGGCAAGCACGGCGTGATGCACTCGGCCCACGCGCGAGCCACGAGCGGTGTCTCTTCGCTCGGCTTCAGGATCACGGTGTTCCCCGCCACCAGCGCGGGAATCACGTTGCCGTGCGGCATGAGCACCGGAAAGTTCCACGGCGTGATCGCGGCGCACACGCCGAGTGGATCGAAGAAGAGCGTCGTCTCCGTCTTCTCGTCGATGAGACGCTCGGGCTTGATCGCCGCCACGATCTCGTCGAGATCCTCCTTGAGCGAGTCGGCGGCGTAGTTCACTTCGCCGATCGCTTCCTTGATCGGCTTGCCCATTTCGCGGCAAAGCAGCGCGCCGATCTCGTTTGCCTTGGATCGAATCGTCGCCTCCGCCGGTCGCAGCATGTCGGCCCGCTTCTCCGTGGGAATCTCCGCCCAGGATCGCTGTGTCGCTCGCGCCCGCGCCACCACGCCGGGAATCGATTCGACGGGAGTGATCGGGACCGCCCCGATCACCTCCCCCGTTGCCGGGTCGGTGCTCTGGAGCATGGGGGCGGACGGAGCGTGGATCGATGCGGTGGCGCCGGGAGTCATGCCGCCAGCCTATTCGTGCGCGTCAAGCGCTTCCACGGTGCTCCGACGAGGAGGACGCCGATTCCCGCATTCGTTCCGTTCGCGGCGATGGGCGCACTGCTGCGTCGACGGCGACGCTGACCGCGCCGCTCATCTCGGATTCGCGCATCGCTTCTCGACGCCGAGTCCATCGCCTTGGGATCGTCCTTCTATGCTCCGCGTCCATGGACGACGTCGTCATGAGCGACGAGCGCTGGCGAAACACGAGCGCGTACATCCGCGAGCTCTTCGCGAAGGAGGACGCCGTGCTCGCGGGACTCATGACGCGCGCCGTTGCCGCCGGCGTGCCCGCGATCGACGCAGGACCTGAGAGCGGGCGCGTGCTTCAGATGCTCACGCTTCTCTCGGGCGGTCGTCGCGTGATCGAAGTCGGCACGCTCGCGGGAGTCTCGGCGATCTGG
>VGXK01000557.1 GCA_016873355.1 Phycisphaerae bacterium
GCCGCTCGCAATTGCTCGCGAGCGTTCTCGCGCAGACGATGCGGTCGCGCCGGCTCTCGGCGCTCGATCGCGACGAGATGGAACGAAGCACGGCCCCGATCGGGGCCGTGTTTCATTTTGCGCGCGGCGGCCGCCTGCTTCTCGTCGCCCGCTGCGAGGCCGCCCGCTTCGCGGGAGCGAGCGTGGTTCGCGTCGGCTCCGGCGCCGCCGGATTCCCCGATCGAGGCGAAACCGAGATCTCGACGACTTCAACCGATGACGGCGCGGAGACGGCCGTGGGCGGCGGAGAGGCGCGAGCGCGCGGCTGCCTGATCGAGGCCGAGGCGGCGCATGACGATGGCCACCTTGAGTTCGCCGCCGGCGGCGTCGATGGCGCTCGACGCCGCGGCGCGGTCGAGCGATTCGTCGAAGTGGCGCAGGATGCGGATGGCGCGGTCGCGGAGCTTGTCGTTGCGAGCCGAAAGGTCGACCATGAGGTTGCCGTACACCTTGCCAAGCTGCACGAAGACGGCGGTCGAGATCGCGTTGAGCGCCACCTTGGTCGCGGTGCCCGCCTTCAGCCGCGTGCTGCCGGTGAGGATCTCGGGGCCGGTGTGGATCTCGATCAGGTGATCGCACGATTCGGCGCGAATGCCGGGCGCACAGGTGAGCAGTCCCGTGAGTGCGCCGCGCGCGCGCGCAAGCTTGATCGCACCGAGCACCCACGGAGTTGTGCCGCCCGCGGCGACGCCGAGGAACGAGTCCTTGGCGTCGAGCGCGAGACGCTCGAATTCGGGGGCGATGCCGTTCGGCTCGTCTTCCTTCCCCTCGCTGCTGCGCCGAAGGGCCGAGTCGCCGCCGGCGATGAGACCGACGACCTGCGCGGGATCGGACATGAAGGTGGGCGGACACTCGCTCGCGTCGAGCACGCCGAGACGGCCGGAAGTTCCCGCACCGCCGTAGACGAGTCGCCCGCCGCGATCGAGGCGCTCGGCCACCGCGTCGGCAAACGCCGCGATTCCGGGGGCCGCGCGCTCCACGGCGCCGAGTCCTTCCGCCGCGTCGACGGCGACGAGGCGCACGCACTCGAGCGCGCTCAGCCTGTCGAGCTCCTCCGAGTGCGGATGCCGCGCCTCGGTGGCGATGTGGCTTCGATCGGGAGGGAGCGCCGTCACGGCGCGCCGCTCGGAGCGGTGGCGGGCCCCTTCGCGCCCTCGTCGAGCAAGCCGAAGTGCTTCAGGAGGAACGACCACTTGACGCCTTCGGCGGCGGGACCGCCGATGCCGTGGTCGGCGCTCGGGAAGCACATCATCTCGAAGGGAATGTTCTTGCCCTGAAGCTCCTCGACGAGCGCCCACGCGTTCGTGGCGTGCACGTTGTCGTCGACGAGTCCGTGCAGGATGAGCAGCTTGCCCTTGAGGTTGCCGGCGAGCTTCACGGCGCTGCCGGCGTCGTAGCCCTCCGCGTTCTCCTGCGGCGTGCGCATGTAGCGCTCGGTGTAGATCGTGTCGTACTGACGCCAATCGCTCACCGCCGCGCCGGCCACGCCCACGCGGAAGACCTCCGGATGCCGCAGCATGGCGAGCAGCGTGGCGTAGCCGCCGTAGCTGTGCCCGCTGATGCCGATTCGACTCGCGTCGACATACGGTCGCTCGGCGAGGAAGCTCGCCGCCACCGCCTGATCGTCGATGTCGGGTCCGCCGAGCCGGAGATAGGTGGCGCCTTCGAATGCCTTGCCGCGACCGGGCGTGCCGCGGTTGTCGACCTTGGCGATGAGCAGACCGAACTCGGTGCGCGCGT
>VGXK01000558.1 GCA_016873355.1 Phycisphaerae bacterium
CGGGAATCGAGAAGGCCATTCACGCCGGCGGCGTGCCGGCGAGCATCGCGGGCACCGGTTCCATGTTCCGCCTTCACATGAAGCCTCGCGTGCCGCGCAACTACCGCGAGGCCTTCCCGACGCCGGAGGAGACGCGCCGGCTCGCCGCGTTCATCGATCACCTCTTCGACGAGGGATGCATGATCATCGGCACCGGCTCGTCCGCACTCTCGACGCCGATGACCGAGTCGGAGGTCGACACGCTGATTGCGGCGTTCGAGTCGGGATTCGCGAAGATCGCTTCGATGCCCTGAAGTCCGGGGTTGCTCACGCACGCTCGAAGATCGTGGCGAGCCCCTGGCCGACGCCGACGCAGAGCGACGCGATGCCGCGCGCCGACTTGCGGCGCACCATCTCGTGAACGAGCGTGGCGGCGAGCCGCGCGCCGCTGCATCCGAGCGGGTGCCCCATGGCGATGGCACCGCCGTTGACATTGAGCCGGTCCTCGTCGATTCCGAGCTCGCGCTGGCATGCGAGCGCCTGCGCGGCGAACGCCTCGTTGATCTCGAAGAGGTCGATCGTCTCGAGCGTCACCGCCGCGCGATCGAGCGCCTTGCGGATGGCGGGAATGGGACCGAGTCCCATGAATGCGGGATCGACGCCCGCCGACGCGCTGGCGCCGACGAAGGCGAGCGGCGCGAGTCCGAGCTGCTTCGCCTTCGTCGCCTCCACGAGGAGCAGCGCCGCGGCGCCGTCGTTGATGCCGGAGGAGTTTCCCGCGGTGACCGTTCCGGACGGATCCTTGGTGAAGGCGGGGCGCAGCGCGGCGAGCTGTTCGAGCGTGGTGTCCGGCCTCGGATGCTCGTCCGTGTCGACCACGATCGGCGCGCCCTTGCGCTGCGGAAGCTCGACCGGCACGATCTCGTCGGCGAAGGCGCCGCGCGCCTGCGCGGCGGCCCATCGCTGCTGGCTGCGCAGGGCGAATCGATCCTGATCCTGGCGGCTCACGCGATGCTCGCGCGCGACGTTCTCCGCGGTCTCTCCCATGGAAAACGGATGATGCATCTTCGCGAGCCGCGGGTTGACGAAGCGCCACCCGATCGATGTGTCGAAGATCTCCTGCGTGCGACCGAACGCGGCGTCGGCCTTGCTCAGCGCGTACGGCGCCCGACTCATCGATTCGACGCCGCCGGCGACGAAGACGTCACCGTGATTCGACTCGATGAGTCGCGCCGCCACGTTGATCGCCTCCAGCCCCGACGCACAGAGTCGATTCACCGTCGATCCGGGAACGGAGTTCGGCAATCCCGCGAGCAGCGCCGCCATCCGCGCCACGTTGCGGTTGTCCTCGCCCGCCTGATTCGCGGCGCCCAGGTAGACGTCGTCGATCAGCGCCGGATCGATTCCGGATTTCGCCACGACGGCGCGAATCACGTGCGCGGCGAGGTCGTCGGGGCGGATGGACGAAAGCGAGCCCGCGTGCCGTCCGATCGGCGTGCGCAATGCCGTGATGATCGCCGCGCGTCGTTGCATGGATCTCCGTTGCCTCGGACAGCCTTGTACCAGCGGCGGCGCCCGCGTGCCGGTCTTCGCTCGAATCGACCGCTCTAGTTCCCCGGCAGCGATTCGAACTCGGATCCGGCGAGGAGTCCGTTGCCGTCCAGCTCGGCGGAACATGATCTCGCCTCCCCCGGGCACGACGGAGGGAACGAGCTCGGTCGAGGTACCCGGTCGAGACGACGCTCGGTCCGTCCGGTCCGGACGCCTCGAAACTGCCGTTCACGAGAAGACTTCCGC
>VGXK01000559.1 GCA_016873355.1 Phycisphaerae bacterium
CTCCCCGCCGCCCGGGCCGCGAGCGCCAGCGCCGGGATCAGCCCCGGATGGCGGAGCGTGACGGGAATGACCGACGCTCCGCACGCCGCGCCGCCGCAGGATGCATGGCCCGACCTCGAACCGCTTGCGTCGGCGCAACCTCCTGCCTGGACCGAGATTCCCCATCCGAGACCGTACCTGCTCCGGGTCGCTCCCACCGCTCGCGCCTCGAGCCGCTCCATTCCCCATGTGAGCAACATCGAGTACCTGCGCTGGGTCGACCGCGCGGCCGAGCTCCACGCCCGTCACCTGGGACTCTCGCGCGAGACGCTGCTCGGCGCAAACCGCATGTGGTTCGTGTCGCGTCACGAACTCGACTACCTCGCGGAGTGCTGGCCCGGCGAGGACTTGCGCCTGGCCACCTGGGTTCGCTCCGTGGGTCGCGCATCCTCCTGGCGAGACACGATCGTCTGGCGCGAGGCCGACCGCCGCGTGGTCTTCAGGGCCGCGACGCTCTGGGTGCTCGTGGACATCCTGTCTCGGCGGCCGGTCCGCATCGGAGTCGAGTTGGCCCGCATGCTTCTCCCACTTGCGAACTCGACCCGCGACCGTGTATGAATCCAAGCGCCCGCTGCACGAAGCGCAAAAATGTGCGGCATTCGTTCAGGGCGGTCCGATTGAATCTTCAGCGCGAGTTGTGGGGCGCTTTCGAAGCGGATCTTTCTCCCCTCCGCCCCGTCGACCCGTTCGGTTGGATCGACGGGGTTTTTGCTCCCTGGGAGCGGGCGACGAGCCGGCTCGCGGCCGAGAGTCCGGGTGCCCTGCCGCCGTCGATCCTTGACTCGATCGACGGCGCCGCCCACCATGCCGCAGTGAATCGAAACACGCATTCCGCCGCGCCGGTCGCGCTGCTCGCGTTCGCATCGTCGCGGGCGGCGCTCGTCTCCATCCTTCTCTCCCTGATCTCGGCCGCGGCGCTTGCCGGGCCTTCTCCGCCCAGGTTCCGCCACGATTCGGACGGCGCCGCACCGAACGGCCAGTCCGTCGTCGACGCGGCTCGAAGCGACTTCCAGCGCATCGCCATCCTTCCCGATCGGACCACGGGCATGGACTGGGGACTCCGGTACCTGACGCAGGCGGTCGCAGACCTCAATCGCCTCCGCCCCGATGCCGTCTTCACGATCGGCGACATGGTGCAGGGCTACCACCGCGACGAGGCGGAGTGGACGCGACAGGCGACGCAGTACCTGGAGATCGTCTCGCCGCTCGTCATGCCGTTCTTCCCCGTGCCGGGCAACCACGACGTCATCTCGGGCACGCGGCGCGACGGCGACGCCACCTTCGCCGAGCTCTATCGCCGCGCGTTCGGTCCGCTCTGGTACTCGGTCGATCTCGAACGGCTCACCGTGATCGTGCTCTTCAGCGACGACGGCGTCGGCGTGCGCCCCCAGCTCATTCGCGACGAGCAGCTCGCGTGGCTTTCGGGCGCGCTCGACGCCGCGTCGACGCGCGGCAAGCCGATCGTGGTGCTGATGCATCGCCCGCTCTGGCGCGCATCCGTCGAACACTGGAACGAGAAGATTCGCCCCCTGCTCGAGAAGGCGAGCGTGCGCGCCGTGATCGCCGGGCACTTTCACTCGATGCAGCGCGACGAGACGATCGGCGGCATCGACTACCACATCCTGGGAACCTGCGGCGGATCGATCGATCAGCATCCCTACGCGGGCCAGATGCAGCACCTGACCTTCCTCGACGTTCCCGCCGAGGGAGCCCTTCGGCTCTTTCACATGCCCG
>VGXK01000560.1 GCA_016873355.1 Phycisphaerae bacterium
AAGCGAATGGCAATGCTTGCAGCAGCGGCGACCCTCGGCATCGGCGCGAGCGCGATGGCCGACGGTCAGTTCATTGCCGGAATCGACATCTCGGGCTGGGGCGACCTCAGCAAGGCCGAGGTTGATCTGGGCGGCGGGATGAAGGTTCAGGTCACCGGCATCGGCTGGGACATGACCCTGAACGCGATCGACGGCGCGTGGTTCAGCGACGCGACGTTTTACTTCGGCGCTCCCAACCAGGATCCGGTGCTCTTCCTGACCCCCGGCGCCGGCGTGAACGAGAGCGGCGAGATGTTCTTCAGCAGCGACGGCATTATCAAGCTCGAGGACGTCGGGATCCTGCCGATCCAGCTCGACGGCGGCGTTCTCCAGCTGGAGATGTCGACCCTCGGCTGGGACGTCACCGTCAGAGATGGTGGCGTGATCTGGGTGCAGTACAACATCATCCCGGCTCCCGGCGCTCTGGCCCTCGTCGGCCTCGCCGGCCTCGTGAGCCGTCGTCGTCGCGCCTGATCCGTAGGCAACGACCGTACTCAACGCAGTACACGAGCACGCCGCGGAGCAATCCGCGGCGTGCTTCTTTTTGCCCGAATCGGCCCACGAGAGCGCATCGGGGCGACGACTCTGTCACGATCACGCTTCGAGAGCGGTGACGACTCAGGCGTAGCGAGCTGGCGTCGGCGAGACGAGTGTGGCAAGGAGGGCGAAGCAGGCGGATCTTGAGGATCCGCCGATGGAGCCCGACGATGCCACACGAAGTCGCAGCCCGCCAGATCGCTACGAATGAGGAGGAACCGCTCGAGCCGACGAGCCTCGGCAGGGCCGCGCCTCGCACCGGCGTCGCGCCCCGGTCACGAGCGTGCCCAAGCGCCTTGACGAGCGAGGCTCGTCGCCGGGATCGTGGAGGTGATGCCGATTCGTGCTCATGCCGCGGCGGTCGCGTGCGTGTTGGGGGGAATGCTCGCCGGCGCGAGCCGTCCGGCGTTCGGCCAGATGGCTCCGTTCCCGGGACCGCTCGAGGCGATGACGCTCTTCGAGCAGATCGAGCGCCGCGCCCCGGGAGCGCTCGATCTCGATGCGTGGTTCGAGATCGAGCGCTGCCTCGAGCACGCGGATGCGCAGATCGCAGCAAGATTCGTTCCGAGGCTGATCGAGCTCGACCGGATCGCCACCGCGCAATCGTGGCTCAACTGGCCCTCGATCAAGCCGAAGGCGGTGCGGGAACTCCGGGATCATTGCGTCGATCTGGAGATCGAGATCGATCGCGAGTTCTTCCAATGCGCGATCGAGGCGCTGGCGCGACGCACCCGATCGTCGCAGGCGACGGGCGCGCCGGGGAGCGCGGAGGAAGGAGCCGGCGGGGGCGCGCCGGACTCCGTGGAGGACTCGCCGCTCGTGCGGGCGATTCGATCGGTGGAGCGCCGTCGCATCCGGGAGCTTCTGCCCCCGTGGCCGCTGCTCGACGCGGCGCCGGTCGATCTCGACCGCATTGCCGCGCGCCAGCTCGCGCCGCTCGATCTCGGCGACGACGCTCGACTCGCAATCGCACGCGAACTGGAGTCGTGGGAGCAGTCTCGCGCGACCGAGTGTCTCGCGCAAAGGGCGTCGCGGCGCGACGCGTTCGACCGGTTCGAGGCGCTGCTCCTCGAGCAGGGAGTCGATCTCGCGGAACTCGACGATCCGGGCGGCGCATGGATGGTGGCCGCGTTCGACGCGTGGAGCCGGGTCGGCGAGTCGCTCGAGATGAGCGTGCGGGCGATGATCGA
>VGXK01000561.1 GCA_016873355.1 Phycisphaerae bacterium
TCGAGATCGCGCCCGCCCTTGAGTTTCAGCACGAGCGGATCGGCGACCTTGCCGCGAGAGAGATCCCAGGTCACGAGTTCCGTGTCGGTGACGACCCAGAGTCGGGAGTCGATCACGCGAAGGCGGCGGACGATGCCGGGCACGACGTCGGCCGAGATCTCGCGGATGTCCGGTCCCATGATGCCGACCGAGGCGCCTTCGCGGTACTGAAGCACGAACGCGATTCCGCCGACGATGCCGAGCGACGGCGGCAGCGGCACGAGCTGCGTCGCGGCGCCGACGAACTGCCCGTTCTCGAGCGAGACGACGCGCCGATCGACGACCGCCACCGGCCCGGACGAGGACATCGCCACCGAACCGACCTGCGCCTGATCCGGGAGGAATCGCGTCCGGTCCGGCAGCCGCACCACTCCGCCGAGGCCGGAGACATAGAGCGATTCGCCGACCACGGACAGTTGCTTCGGCCGGATGCCGAGCGCCGCCGCGTCGATCACCTCGACCACTTCCGCGTCCCGCCCGCCGCGTGGATCGATGCGCACGACCGCGCTTTCGTCGAGCACCGCCATGAGCGAGCCCTGCCAGCGCACGAGATCGACGACCGATCCTGCGCTTCCGTCCTCCGCGAGACGGCACTCGCCGCGCACCTTGCCGGTGTGCGGATCGAGCGCCTCGATCAAGACCCCCTGCGAGACGAACCACGAGCCGTCCTCGATCACGGTGCGGTGATGCGTTCCGCCCACGTGATGGTCCATGCGCAGGCTGCTCGGCGATCGATCGGTCCGATCCGTGCGCTCGTAGGTCTCGTCGATGCAGCCGCTCGCGAACACCACGAGCAGAGGCACGGCGACTCGAGCGAGCGCGTTCATGGCCGCAGACTAGCATGGCCCCGAACGGGGTCTCGAGCGCGCATGAGCCGGAAGTCCGTCACGATCACCGCCGTCACGCCGACCCGGAGCGACCCGGGGCTCTGCCGCATCAAGGTGGGACGGCGCGTGTTCGGTCCCATTCGGCGCGACGAGGCGGAGCGGCTCGGCATTCGTCCCGGCTCCGCGTGGACGGCGTCGATCGAGCGCGAGGTGGAGCGCATCATGCAGCGGAGCGAGCTCCGACGACACGCGCTGGCGGCGCTGGCGAAGTCGCCGCGTTCGCGCGCGGAACTCTCGGCGAGACTGCGCCGGCGCGGCGGCGAGCCGGCGCTCGTCGAATCCACGCTCGACGCGCTCGCGGCCGACGGCTGGCTCGACGATCGGCGTTCGGCGGAAACGCGGGCGCGTGTCCTTCGCCGCGGTGCGCCGATCCCGCGCGAGGCGCTCGACGGCATGCTCGAGCACGAGGGGTATCGTGCGATCGATCGACGGAGCGCCATCGACGCCGACCCGACGAGCGATCTCGACGCGGTGCGGCGCGAGGTGCGCCGGGCCGTCGAGCGCGGCGACGCGACGCACTCGATCGCGCGGAGACTGGCCCGGCGCGGCTTCGATGCCGATATCATCCGCGAGGCTCTCGCACGACACGGTCGCGAACTGGAAGACGACTCCGCATGACGCCCACGAGTTCCGCCGCACACGAATCGACCGCACCGCGATGCTCGCGGCGACTGGCGCGGCTTGGTGCGCGGCGCCGCTCGCGGTGCGGCGCCGTGATGATCGGCGCGGCGGCGGCGCTCGTCGCCGGCGGCTGCACCGGATCGCTCAACCAGCAGAACGGATTGATCGGAGTTTCCGGCGGCGGCCTGCCCGATCTCGCGGGAGCTCGCGCCGCCGTC
>VGXK01000562.1 GCA_016873355.1 Phycisphaerae bacterium
CTCGTCCACGGAAATGGGCGGTTCGATCCCGTCGACGACGATCGCCACGCCGCCCTTGAGCCGCCCCACCGGATCGGTGAGTTCCGCACGGCCAAGCACCTCGCCGACGGTGCGCTTGTCGATCGGGCGCGTGAAGTCGGTGTGGGAGCCGCCCGCGCCTTGGAACGTGCGCGAGAGTTGCGCGTCGAGCTCGTTCGCAAGGGTGGCGGCGACGGCGGTGACCGCCTCGCCCGTGATCGTGCTCTCGTCGACCTTGCCCGGAGGATTGCCGACCTTCACCTGGAAGCTGCTCGCGCGAAGGTCGGGCGTCTGATCGCCGAGCGTGAGCACGGTGGCGCTGCGGAACTGCCCCACGACCGAATCCGCCGGCTCGGCGCGGCCTCGCTCCTGGAGCCGTCGCTCGACGCTCTCGCGCGTGAGCAGCACGCGTCCGTCGCTCGAGCATTCGCCGGTGGGCACGCGGACGACCGCTCCGGCGGGAGGCGCCGCGGGATCGACGCCCGGGTTGAGCGCCTCGATGGCGGCCGCTGGCACGCCCGGCGTGCGCGCCGCGATCGACGCGAAGGTTTCGCCGGCCGTCACCGTGTGCGTCGCCGTCGGCACCCGTTTCGTGGTGACCGTGAGGGCCACGCCGCCGCGGAACTCCGTGTCGAGCAGGTCCGGTCCGCGCAAGGCCGCGATCGCGATTCCGGACGCGGCGACCAGGAACGCGCCGCCGAGCAGCAGCGGCCGCCACTTGACCCAGTCGATCCTGGGAACGATCCAGCGATTCACGGCGGGAACGACCGTGGCCACCATGGGCAGCCGTCTCGCGCCCATCCACTCCGTGTAGATCGACATGAGCACGCGCGAGACCCAGACGCCGCCGATCACCGTCGAGATCGAGCCGATCATCGTGGTGACGCCGAAGCCCTTGACCTCCGTGCCCGCCAGCCAGATGAGCACGATGCAGACGATGAGGTTCGTCAGGTTGCCGTCGAAGATCGCGCTGAAGGCCCGTGCGAATCCGAGCCGCGCCGCGTTCCGCAGCGGCTCCCTGTTCAGCATGAGCTCCTCGCGCATGCGCTCGAAGATGAGCACGTTCGCGTCGACCGCCATGCCGATGATGAGCGCGATTCCCGCGAGTCCCGGCATCGTGAAGGTCGAGTCGATGAAGACCATCGTGCCGAAGATCGAGAGGATGATGAACGAGAGCGAGAGGATCGCCATGACGCCGGCGACGAGGTAGTACGCCAGCATCAGCACGCTCACGGCCACCACCGAAAAGAGCACCGCGCGAAGACCCTTCTCCAGATTGTCGGCGCCGAGCGACGGGCCGAGCATGCTCATCGAGATCGGCTCGGGCGAAAGCGTGCCGGAGAGCGTGCCGGCGGCGAGCACGCGCACCAGGTAGGTGATGTCCTCCGGAGAGAATCGACCGGTGATCCGGCCGCTCTCGCGGATCGTCGACTGCACGGTCGGCGCGGTGTAGACCTGCCCGTCGAGCACGATCGCCATCGGGCGCTGGAGGTTGCCGCCGGTGAGACGGCCCATCTGCTCGCCGCCGCGCGCGTCGAGCGTGAAGTTCACCGACGGGAGGCCGAGATCGTCCGTGCTCGGCAACGCGCGGCGCATCGCCCACGGGTTGTTGGCCGAGTGCACGAGGCTGCGGCCCTCGGTGACGTAGAGCAGCAGGTAGACGTCGCCTTCATAGACGGCCGCCTCGAGGCCGCGATCGTTTCCGAAGTAGGTCACCGGATCGGCGCGGAGCCGCGCCAGCGCGTCG
>VGXK01000563.1 GCA_016873355.1 Phycisphaerae bacterium
CAAGCTGCCGCAGGTCGGTCGTTCCGTGGTGGCGGTGGCGTTCATGTGGACGAAGTCCGATTCGAGGTGGAGGAGGAGGAGGGATTGTCCGTGGTCGGCACGGTCCTGGGTTGCTGGCCGTCGAGGTGCGCGTGCACGGCGGAGTGCACGGACGGAGCGAGCGCGTCCGGGCCGATGAGCGTCAGCACGCCCGTTCGTTCGAGCATCTCGCGCAGCGGGCGATTCGCGCGGGCGATGCGGAACCTGATCTCCCGCGACTTGAGCTCGCGCGCGAGGCGCGAGAGCTGCTCGAGCGCGCTCGAGTCGATCTCGGAGATCGCCTGCGCGTCGAGCACGAAGAGCCGCACCGGATTCGGACTCTCGCCGATCATCGAGCGCACGCGCGACACGAAGTGTTCGGCGTTGGCGAAGACGAGCGGCGCGTAGAAGCGGTAGGCGATGACGCCCGGAGCGGTCTCGGCGGCCTTGCCGTCCTCGTCGCCCAGGTCGTGGTATCGGCGCTTGCCGGGAATCTCGCGGAGCACCGCGTCCATCGGTCGCGCGAGCCGGCCGATGACGTAGACGAGCGAAATGGCCACGCCGAGCAGGATTCCCTGGAGCACGCCGGCGAACAGCACGCCGAGCATCACGATGAGCGCGAGGCCGAAGGAGAGCCTGCTGAATCGAAGCAGCTCGCGGTACTGGTTCACCTCGATGAGCTGCGAACCGGCGTAGACGAGAATCGCCGCGAGCACCACGCTCGGCAATCGCTCGAGCAGGGGCGTGAGGAAGAGCAGGAAGAGCACGAGCCCGCCGGCGGCCGCGAGTCCCGCGATCGGCGTCTTGCCGCCGGCGGATTCGTTCACGGTGGTGCGCGATTGACTCGCGCCGACCGAGAAGCCCTGAAGGAAACCGGAGAGCAGGTTGCCCACGCCGAGCGCGGCGATCTCCTGATTCGGCTTGATCTCGTCGCCGTTGCGCGACGCGAACGCGCGCGCAAGCAGGATGCCCTCCGGAATCGTGAGCAGCGCCAGCGCGATGGCGCCGGCCATGAGCGGCCCCACATCCGAGAGCTGGATCCACGGCACGGCGGGCGCCGGAAGCCCCGCCGCCACCGTGCCCACGAGCTTCACGCCGCGAGCCTCGAGGTCGACGGAGTACGAAAGGCCGAGCGCCAGCGCGAACACGACGAGCGCGGATGGAATCTTCGTCGACACGATCCGCAGCACGATCTGAAGTGCCACGAGCCCGATGCCGAGCCAGGTGGTGAGGCCGTGGAACTCGGGATGCCGTTGCCACAGCTCGCCGAGGATCGGGAAGAACTCCCTCTCCTCGAGAGAGACGCCGAAGAACTTTCCGAGCTGGGTCGAGATGAGAATGAGCGCGGCGCCGGTGAGGTAACCCACGAGCACGGGTTTCGAGAGCAGGTCCGCAACCACGCCCGCGCGCAACAGCGCCGTCAGCAGGAGCAGGAGTCCCGTGATGACCGCAAGCGCCGCGGCGAGCAGGGGAGCTCGGGCGGGGTCCGATGCGATGAGCGGCGTGATGGCCACGCCCACGAGCAGCGTGAGCGCCGCGTCGGGTCCCGCGATCACCTGCTTGGAGCTCGCGAAGAGGCCGTACCCGATGAGCGCCGCAAGCGACGCGTAGAGACCGTTCACGGGCGGCAATCCCGCGAGTCCCGCGTACGCCACCACCGACGGAATCATCACCATGCAGACGCTGATGCCTGCGATCAGATCCGCACGGAGCCACTCTCTCCGATATCCCGCCAGGATTTGCA
>VGXK01000564.1 GCA_016873355.1 Phycisphaerae bacterium
CGGCGACGGCGAAGTCGCCCTGCCAGAGCCCGAGCTTCTCGAAGGCCGCCGCCCGCGCGGCGGCGTCGGCCGCGATGCGCACGCGCGTGACGATCTCGCCTTCGGCGAGCACCGTCTCGCCTGGGCCCCGGTAGAACGCGCCGATGGGCACGGCGCGCTCGCCGAGCGCGCCGCCGATGACGACGCTCGCGTCGAGGGCCATGAGCGCGGTCGCCAGGTCCGACGGGGTCACCGCCTGGCAGCGGTGCGCGCCGAGCGCCGCGTGGTAGAAGCGATGGTCGCCTTCGACGGCGTAACACGGACAGGTCACGCCACCGCGCTTGTAGCAGTCGAACCCGCTGCGGAAGAACCAGCAGCGCTTCTGCTGGACGAGGTTGCCGCCGACGGTCGCGACCGCGCGCACCTGCGCCGAGGCGATGGTGCCCACGCTCTCGGCGATGAGCGGAACGCGCTCGCCGAGCTCGCGCGCCAGCGCCGCGAGCGTCACGCCCGCGCCGAACTCGACCCCGCCGCCGTCCGCGCGCACCGCGCCGAGCTCCTCGATCTCGCGCAGCGAGACCAGGCGCGTCGCGGCCGTCAGTCCCTGGCGGCGCTGCAGGAGGAGGTCGGTCCCGCCGCCGATCGGCGCGGCCGCCCCGTCGTGGCGCGCGAGCGCGTCGAGCGCGCCGCGCAGCGTCGGCGGCGCCTCGACCGATGCGATCGGCGGCACGGCGAGACGCCGCGCGAAGCGCGTCCCGATGCGGTCGAGCAGCCAGTGCAGCCCCAGGCGGTAGGCGCGGCGGATGAGCTCGATCTCCCAGCGGTCCGGGCGCGCCCAGACGCGATGCGCGCGCGGCCGGCGGCCCTCCTTCTCCGCGAGCGCGCGCAGCACCTTGTCCGGCGTGATGGGCAGGTCGCGGATGCGCACGCCGACGGCGTCGTACACCGCGTTCGCGAGCGCTGGCGCCGCGGGCACGACGCCGAGCTCGCCGATCGACTTCGCGCCGTACGGCCCCGCGGGGTCGCCCTCCTCGATGAGGATCGGCCGCACGCGGGGCATGTCGGCGGCGCGCGGGAGCGCGTAGTGGACGTACGCGGGGTTCACCGGACTCCCGCCTTCGTAGATGAGCTCCTCGCCGAGCGCCGCGCCGAGCCCCATCGCGACGCCGCCGATGATCTGCCCTTCGACGAGCGTGGGGTTGATGGCGCGGCCGATGTCATGCGCCGCGACGTAGTCGAGCACGGTGACCTTCCCGGTGGCGGGGTCGACCTCGACCTCGCAGGCGTGCGCGGCGAAGGTGTAACTCGCCGAGAAGTTCGGCGTCTTGCTCGCGCCGACGGGCTCCATGACCGGGTCGACGTACGAGCTCTCGTGCGTGAGGACGCCTCCCGCCGGCACGGCCTCGCCGGCGCGCAGCCGCTCCGCGAGCTCACGCGCGGCCTTGCGCACGGCGTGCCCACCCATGTGCGTCCCGCGCGAGGACCACGCGCCCTGGTCGACGGGCGTGCGCTCGCTGTCCATCGTGACGATCTCGACCTTCTCGAAGGCGAGGCCGAGCTCCTCGGCGGCGATCTGCGCGAGGATGGTGCGCTGCCCCGTCCCGGCGTCGGCGCCACCGAAGCGCACGCGCGCGCGGCCGTCGGCGAACAGGTCGATCGTGGCCATGCTGGTGTTGGCGCCGGGGATGGCGTAGGAGCCGCTGCCGTGCATCGCCGCGGCAACGCCGACGCCGCGGTAGGGGCGACGCTCGCGCTTCTTCGCGTCCCAGC
>VGXK01000565.1 GCA_016873355.1 Phycisphaerae bacterium
CGATCGTCTCGACATCGCGCACGGGATCGGGGGAGCCGTCGACATGCGTGACATCGGGATCCTCGAAGCAGCGGACGACATGGAGGATCGCGTCGACCTCGCGAATGTGGGAGAGGAACTTGTTGCCCAGGCCCGCGCCCTCGCTCGCCCCGCGCACGAGACCGGCGATGTCCACCAGCCGCACGCTTGCGGGGATCACCTTCTGCGTCTCGATGAAGCGGTTGATGGCGGCGAGGCGCTCGTCCGGCACCGCCACCACGCCGACATTCGGCTCGATGGTGCAGAAGGGATAGTTCGCCGCCTCGATCTTCGCCGCGGTCAGGGCGTTGAAGAGCGTGCTCTTGCCGACGTTCGGGAGACCGACGATTCCGCATTCCATGGAAGTGCCGCCGACGGTGCGTGGAAGCGCGGACGCGCGTCCGCAAGGGGCGAAGATGGTAGCCGTTCGCGTCGATCGACCGATACGCTTGCCGCAGCGTGCGCCGGCCGCCTCCATCGACGAGCTCGCTCTTCCCGTTCGGCATGTTCCATCGCCGGCTGATCGTGGTGGGCGTGCTGGTGGCGCTGGCGTTCGTGGCGATCGGCGCGAGGCTCGTCGGACTCACGGTCGTCGAGGGCGACGAGCGCTTGGCCGAAGCGGAATCGCGCCTCGGTCGCAGCCGATTGCTGCCCACGATCCGCGGCCGCATCGTCGATCGAAAGGGCCGCGTGCTGGCGGAGGACGCGCCCGCGTACGGACTCGCGATCGAATTCGAGGCGATCGACGGCACCTGGGTGCGCGACGAGGCGCGTCGACTCGCCAGGCGCGAGATCGGTCGCAGCAACTGGAACTCGTTGACGCCGCGCGGACGCGAGCTCTCGACCGAATCGAAGCTGCCGGCGGCGCAGGCGCGGTTGTCGGCGGTGCTCGACGAAGCGTGCTCGCTCGCGGGAATGCCGCGCGGCGAACTCGACGCGAAGCTCGCGGAGATCCGCGACTCCGTGCTGCGGCGGGCGACGGTGGTGCACGCACGGCAGCGCGAACGATGGATCGAGCGCTACGGCGCCGACGCGGCGGAGCAGTTCGGCGCCGAGCCGATCGACGAGCAGCGCCGCCCCCACGAAGTGGTCAGCGATCTCGGCGACGGCGCCGCGTTCTCGCTGCGCCGGCTCGCCGACGAGGCGCCCGGCATCCTGGAAGTCACCGACAGCGTGCGCCGCATCCGGCCGTGGTCGAAGGCGACGGTGATCGTGGATCGCTCCACGCTGCCGACGCCGATCCGTCATCGCGAACCGATCTCGATCGAGATCGACGGCATCGCGGAGGCGATCGTCGGCCGCTGCGGGAGCGAGGTGTGGCGCGAGGATCTCGAGCGCCGCCCGTTCTCGCTGCCCGACGGCGGCGAGGATCTCGGCGGCTATCGACCCGGCGCCGACATCGTTGGACGCTCGGGAATCGAATGCTCGTTCGAAGACGTGCTGCGAGGCCGTCGCGGGCGCGTGACGACGCGCGTGGACAGCGGCGACGAAGCGCGGACCCAGGCGATTCCGGGAACGGAAGTGAGGCTCGCGCTCGACATCGCGCTGCAGGCGCGCGTGGAAGCACTGCTCGATCCGCGCGTGGGTCTCACGATGCGGCAGGACTGGCACGACGCGGCGTCGGCGGGCGAGGACGAGCGCGGCGGCGGCCTCGGCGTGGGCACGGCGCTCGCGGCGGCCGCGGTGGTGATCGACGTCGATCGCGGCGAGATTCT
>VGXK01000566.1 GCA_016873355.1 Phycisphaerae bacterium
GCCTGCGCCGAGGCCGGCGCCACCCGCGCGCAGCTCTCGGCGATCGGCATCGGCGCGCCGAGCGCGATCGACTTCGAGAAGGGCGTCGTGTTGAACGCCGGCAACCTGGGTTGGAGAAACGTGGGCCTGCGCGACATCATGGCGAAGCGCTGCGATCTTCCGGTGGCCGTCGACAACGACGTGAACGTGGCCGCGTGGGGCGAGCACGAGCTCGGCGCGGGCAAGGGGCGCGGCGACATGCTGGCGGTGTGGGTCGGGACGGGAATCGGCGGCGGACTCGTGCTCGGCGGCAAGCTCTGGCGCGGACCGCTCTTCACCGCCGGCGAAGTGGGGCAGACGATCCTCTTCCCGAACTGCTCGCCGGGGCGCCAAACGGTGGAAGAACATTGCTCGCGCACCGCGATGGTGCGATCGATGGAGACGCTGCTGGGCTTCTATCCCAACTCGATCCTGCGCGAATTCACGGAGAGCGCATCGCGCGAACCGCTCGATCGAGCCGTGAGCTCGAGCGTCATCCGCGAGTGCTATTCGAAGGGCGACGCGCTCGTGCGTCGCGTGGTGGACGCGTCGGCGGATCTGCTCGGACTCGCGATCGCCAACTGGATCACCGTGCTTTCGATTCCCGTGGTCGTGCTCGGCGGCGGCGTGACGGAGGCGCTGGGCAAGTCCTGGGTCTCGCGCGTGCGCGACAGCTTCGAGGAGCACGTCTTCCCCTCGGCGCTGCGCCGAGTCGAAGTGATCGCGAGCACGCTCAAGGACGATGCGGGCGTGCTCGGCGCCGCGATGCTGGCGCGCGATCCGAGCGCAGCTCGGCGGTAGGATGACCACATGGACGCGGCGCGAGATCGAAGCGATTGGCCCGTTCGCGTGGGTCCACTTCACGATCCGGATGCGCTGGCCCGGGATCGGCTCTACTGGATGTCGCGCCCTCCGGCGGAACGCATGGCGGAACTCGATCGACTTCGAGAGGAACACGATGGCCCCCAACCGCGACTGGCTCGAGTGGCTGTCGTCGTTGAACGCACAAGGCGCTGAGTACGTGGTCGTCGGCGGCGTGGCGTTGGCGCATCCCGGAGCGCCGCGATACACGGGTGATCTCGACGTCTTGATCGCGGCGACGCCGAAGAATGCCGACCGAGTGCTGCGGGCCCTTCGAGACTTCGGATTTGAAGGCCTCAAGATCGGTGTGGAGGATCTGAGCGTTGCCGATCGAGTCGTTCAGATCGGATTTCCACCTGGTCGAATCGATCTCCTCACCAGCATCGACGGCGCCGAGTGGCGCGAGGTCGACGCCACGGCCGAAACGGGCAGGTACGGCACCGTTCCGGTTCGATACATCTCGCGCGAATTGCTGATTCGCAACAAGCGTGCATCCGGGCGGTCGCAGGGTCGCGCCGATGCGGAACGCCTCGAAGCCGGCTCGTAGCGCCACGACGCGCTTCACCGATTTCGAATCGCCGGCGGACGATCGGCGGAGGAGACGACGATCGGAACGCCACGCATCTGTGCCGCGAGCAGCGATCGATAGCGGGGGAGGAAGCCGCGCTCGGTCTCGGTGTGGCCTGCGAGCAGCACGGAGCAACCGCGGGCGGCGGCGTCGAGTCGCTCGTGGTGCTTCATTTCGCCGGTGACGAAGAGCGTGCAGCCGAGCTCGATCGCGCGCGGAACGAGCGAGCCGCCGGAGCCCGGGCAGAGGCCGATGCGCGCGTGCCGCGCCGGCGCCGCATGGCCG
>VGXK01000567.1 GCA_016873355.1 Phycisphaerae bacterium
CGGTCGAGGCCGCTTCCTTCAGATCGTGGGACGACTCACCGTCTCCGTGGCGTCGGTCCGCGCCGGGACGGAGCCGGTGGAAGTGGCCACGGCCCGCTTCGATCCCCAGCAGATCCGGGATGCATGGCGAAGCGGCTTCATGGGCACGCACTACGCCTTCGAACTGCCGCTTGCCGTTCCGCCGGAACTTCGATCCACTCCGCTGACCGTGACGATCCGATTCGACGACGCCCAGACCGGACGAAGCTTCGAGGATCAGCGGCGACTGGCGCCGGCGTCGAGATCGAACGCGCAGGAAACGCAGACCCGCTCCTGATTCCACGCATCGCTTCATGCGCCGAGTGCACACCACCAGCAATTGCGTTCGCGCCTTGGCCGGCGCCGGAGCGGTTGTGGTTCGGCTTGCCGCGCTCGCGTGCGTGGCCTCCGCGCCGGCGCTCGTCGCATGCCAGAAGTCGCTCTTCCCGGAGCAGCAGCCTCGAACCCAGTTCGAGGCGTACGAGATCATGCGGCAGCGCTACGTGCCGCTCGAAGAGCCCGATGTCTTCGGCACGCCCAGGCCCGCGATCCGGGCGCGATTGACGCCGGAGCGCTGAACGAACCGCCGCGTCGATCGGCCGCCCTTGCCTCGCTCGCGGCACCGCCTCGCTTCCGCGCGATTCGCGAATGCTCGGCGCGTCGCGTCGCCGATATCGATTGCTCCATGGGATCTCGCGAGTCAACGAGCGGCGCCGCGGGTCATCGCGTGCTTGCCGATTCGCGTTCTTCGCGGCGCACGCGCTGCGTCTGGGCTCTCTTCGCGGCGTCGATGACGGCGGTCGGAGGCGTGCTCGTGCTGCTCGACGGCTCCTCCCCTCGTCCGGTGCTGGCGAGCACGACGACGGCGCTGAGCACCGCCGAGCGGCTGCGACCCGACAGCGTCGTGCCGTCGGCGGCGCCGTTCGATCGCGAGCGCTGGACCTCGATCGTCGTTCACCACTCGGGGTTGCCCGCCGGCAACGCCGCGAGCATCGAGCGGCATCAGCTTTCGGCCGGAATCACCCCCCTGGGCTACCACTTCGTCATCGGAAACGGCCACGGCCTCGGCGACGGCGAGATCCATGTCGGGCATCGCTGGACTCGGCAGCTCCCCGGAGCGCACCTGGCGATGCGCCCTCGTCCGGTCCCCGCATCCGGCTCCGGCGTACGACCGTCGTCGCTCGACTCGGCGTCGCTCGCCCGGATCGCGGAACACTCGATCGGCATCTGCTTGGTCGGAAACGGCGATCGCAACTCCTTCACGCCACGGCAGATCCGCGAACTCGTCTCGCTCGTCACCTCGCTCCAGCGCGAGCTCGGGATCTCAGCGACCGAGATCTACTTGCATCGGGATCTCGCACTCGTCTCCAGCCCGGGAGATCTCTTCCCAAGCGCCGAATTCGAGTCGCAACTGCTTCGCTAGCCCGCAATGCGGCGGGTTCACTCCGCCGCCCGCCGCGACGGGAAGTCCCGTATCACCGGGCACTTCCACCCGATGTTTGCAGGTCCCATGACCGCTTACTACTATCCCATCGCACTTCGAACTCGAGGGTCGACGCACTTCTGACGGACGGACGAAACGCTGAGCGGTCTCGCCCGTTCAATGCGAGCCGGTCTCCGGCAGCCTCCAAGGGGGAGGTCGTCCGAGGGGTGCCGCAAGTTGGAGGCCCGAGTCTCGTGAGCGCACGGACCGCTTCAAGAGCCCACATGTC
>VGXK01000568.1 GCA_016873355.1 Phycisphaerae bacterium
CGAGATGGGAAGCGACGCCGACGGTCACCGCATCGCCGCCGCGCTCGAATCGATCCGCGAGCGCGTGCCGATCGTCGTGCTCGTGCGCCGCGCGATCGGACCCTCGGCGCTGCTGTTGCCGGTGGCGAATCGAGTGCTCGTTCCGGAGCCGGCGCTCCCGGGAGCGATCATCGCGTTCCAGCCCGAGTGCCTCGCCGAGTGGAGCGTCGATCCGGCGGCCTCCGCGAAGCATTCCGGTGAGGCGCTCGCGTCGCTCGTCGAACGCTCGCCGCAGCGGGAGGCCTGGCAGTCGCTGATCGCCGATCCGTCGCGACGGCATTTCACCTCGAGCCAGGCCTACCGCATGGGCTTCGCCGAGGCGCTCGACGGCGGACTTCCGGCGCTCGGGCGCTCGCTCAAGGTCGATCCGTGGTCGCCCGTCGGTCGGCGGGTGGACGACATCATCCGCCGCGCCAGCATCTACGCGCAGCAGCTCCAGCTCTTCCGCTCCAAGCTCACGGCGCGCGCGTTCGCGTCGCTGGCGCTGGCGAACGAGCTGATCGGAACGGTGGCGGTCCAGGAGCAGTCGGCGGCGGCCGTCGATCCGCGCCTGCCGGGCGTGGCGTTCCTGCCGCGACTCGAGTACGCGAACGGTCGCTGGGTCCACACGCCGTCGAGCGTGGCGTCGTGGAATCGCGCGTGCGATCAGGCGGCGGCCGCATGGGAGCGCGTCGCCGCCCTCTGCGACGACGCCGAGCGGCGCCTGAAGAACGCCACGGCCGAGATCGGCGCGCTCGTCTCGACGGCGAAGATCCGGCCGCTCGATCCGGCCCTTCCGGACGCGATCGACCGGCTCGAGCGCGAGCGGGCCGAGCTCGGCACTCGAGTCGAATCGCTCAAGGCGCGGCGAAGCGAGGCGCTCGCAAAGTCCCGCGCCATGCTCGAGCTGCGCCGCCGCTAGAGCGGTGACGACTCAGGCGTCGCGAGCTGGCGATGGCGAGACGAGTGTGGCAAGGAGGGCGAAGCAGGCGGATTTTGAGGATGCGCCGATGGAGCCCGACGATGCCACACGAAGTCGCAGCCCGCCAGATCGCTACGAATGAGGAGGAACCGCTCTAGGTCGCGGACGCGGGCGCCGATGACGAACTCCAGCAGCAGCCACCCATCGTGTTCGATCTGCGCCGGGGCACGGCGCGACGCGATCGCGCGGAGCGAGCACTGGTCGATCCGAGCGCACGCGGCGCCGTGCCCGGTGGCGGGATGGCACATCGTCGATCTCGCCCGCCACGCGGAATCGTGGGACGAGCTCCGGACCGACGAATCGGCGTCGCTCGGTCCGTTCCTCTCGCGCGCCACGCGAGCGATCCGCAGCGCCACCGGATGCGAGCGCGTCTACCTGCTTTCCTTCTGCGAGGCGGTGCCGCACCTGCACCTGCACTTGGCGCCGCGCCACGCCGGTGACGAGTCGACGAACGCCTGGAGCGTGGCCGACCTCTACCGGCGCGTTCAGCGGGGAGAGGCGCCGTCGGCGGATCCGTCGCGCGCGGCGGAGATCTCGGCGCTCGTGGCTCGCGAGCTCGAGAGCGGTGACGACTCAGGCGTCGCGAGCTGGCGTTGGCGAGACGAGTGTGGCAAGGAGGGCGAAGCAGGCGGATCTTGAGGATCCGCCGATGGAGCTCGACGATGCCACACGAAGTCGCAGCCCGCCAGATCGCCACGAATGAGGAGGAACCGCTCGAGCCGCCGTG
>VGXK01000569.1 GCA_016873355.1 Phycisphaerae bacterium
CGGTGGCCTTGCCGGCGGTCGCGGCGGAAACCGCGGTCGTGAACAAGAACGTGAACAGCGCGAGTCGTTTGGGTGTAGATCCGAGCCTGACGTGCACATCCCGGGAATTTCGGTGGGATGCGCGCGGTTGACGGCGGCATGACGACCATCTCGATCGCAACCGCTCGTTCGACTCATGCGCCGCACTCGTCGCGGCCGTCGCCGGAGCAGGTGGTGCGCGCCGCAAGCGAGAGCCGCCGCGCCTTCCACGACAAGGTGCTCGACGGGATCCGCGAGTTCCTGGAAGCTCATGCGATGCAAGGCAAGACCGGGCCGCGCGACTTCTACGACTTCGAGAAGGAGCTGCACGCGCGGCTGATGGAGGCCGAGCGCGAGGTCGTCGGCGGCGTGATGGCGGCATCGGACGTCGAGGCCGACGCGATCGAGATCGACGGCGTCGCCTGCCGGCGCGTGCTCAAGAGCGCGGAGACGTACATGACGGCGGCCGGCGCGGTCCGTGTCGAGCGCTGGCTGTACAAGGACCGCCGCAACCCGGAGGCGCACGCGATCGCAGCGATGGACAAGCGGCTCGGCATCGTCGAGGACTTCTGGACGCCGCGCGCCGCCGAGCAGGCGAGTTGGGTGGTAACGCAGATGACGCCGCAGAAGGCGGAGAACCTGTTCGAGCGCGTCGGCAATATGGAGCCGTCGAAGAGCAGCCTCGATCGGCTTCCCAAGGAGCTCGGCGACCGATGGGAGCGCACCCGCGAGGCGAACGAGCAGGTGCTGCGCGACGCGATCGTGGTGCCCGAGGGAGCGCAGTCGATCGCTGTGTCGCTCGACGGCGTGCTGGCGCCGGTCGACGGCGGCAACAGCCCGACATCGGTGCGCAACGCTGCGGCGGCGGAGGGGCGGTTGAGCAAGGGGCCGGCGGGCTACCGTGAGATGGGCTGCGCGACGATCTCGTTCTGCGATGCCAAGGGCGACCTGATCTCGGCGATCCGGTTCGGTCGCGGCCCCGAGCACAAGAAGACGACGCTCAAGGAAACGCTCGCCAAGGACGTCGCCCACATACTGTCACTGCAGCCCGGATTGCGGCTGTGCAAGGTCGCCGATGCCGGCGGAGACAACTGGGAGTTCCTCGACACGCTTCCCGACGGGCCGCAGATCCTCGATTTCTTCCACGCCACCGAGAAGCTCAGCGAGGCGGTCGCCGCCGCGTACGGCGACGGTACGATGGAGACCCGGCACACATTCGAGCGGCTGCGCGAGCGACTCCTAATGGAGGACAACGGCGCGAAGGTCGTGATCGACGCGGTGGCGCGTCTGCGCCAGCGGTTCCCGCGCCGCGAGGCGATCGCGAAGGCCCTCAACTACCTGCGCAAGAACCGGCACCGCATGCGCTACGCCGAGTGGAAGCGCGCCGGCTACATGATCGGCAGTGGCGTCGTCGAGGCGGCGTGCAAGACGCTCGTCGCGCAGCGGCTCAAGCTCAGCGGCATGCGCTGGGGCACCCGCGGTGCCCAGGCGATCCTGACCATGCGCGGTTGGGACCAGAGCGAGCGCTTCGACGCTGCCTGGGCCCTGGTTGCCGCGACCTATCACGCCGAGGTTCATGTGATCGCGAACGTCGTCGACATCACGCCCAAGTCGCCGAAGCCGGCGAGGAAGAGCCGCCGCCGATGAGCGTCAATTTGGGAACTACACCCAGTGCAGTGCTCGTCAGGAGCGCAGGCTCTCCA
>VGXK01000570.1 GCA_016873355.1 Phycisphaerae bacterium
ACAGCATGCGCGGGCTCACGCGTGGTCGACGCGCTCGCTCCTCGATTCGCATCCCCACTCGAATCTCGTTCGTCGCGTGCTCGCGATGGCGAGCGACGCCGGTTCCGGCGACTCGTGACGAGCGCCTCGTCTCGCGCAGGCGTCGCCGCGTGCTACGCGACCGCGCGGCGCGAACCAGGCGTCGGCTGCTTTCCTGGCGCGCGAGGATCCCGCGCGTCGCCGGCGTCGTCGCCGCGAGGCGCCTCCGAGTCGCCCTCGCCGACGCGCTCGCGCGCGTCGTCGTCGGTGTCCATCGCCTCGCGCGAGGTCGACGGATAGACGATGCGGCCGTGGTAGATCGAGCCGAGGCTCTTCGCGATCGAATCCTCGACCGCGCGAAGCTCGCGGAACGTGAGCGGCGAGTCGTCGAACTGGCCGTCCTCGAGCCGTCGTCGCGAGATCGAGCGGACGAGTTGCTCGATGCGCGCGGGCGTGGGATCCGCGAGCGTGCGCGCGGCGCTTTCGGAAGCGTCGCAGACCAGCAGGATCGCCGCCTCGCGCGTCCGCGGGCGCGGGCCCGGATAGCGGAACGCGTTCTCGTCGATCTCCGTCGCCTCGTCGCCGGCGCGGGCGGCGCGACGCTGCGCGAGATGGAAGAAGTACTCCACCATCGTCGTGCCGTGATGGCTCTCGATCATGTGCCGCACGGCCCTCGGCAGGCGGTACTCGGCGGCGAGTTCCACGCCGTCCTTCACGTGGCCGATGATCACGAGCAGGCTCATGGCGGGCGTGATCGCGTCGTGCCGGTTCTCGCCGTCGGCCTGGTTCTCCACGAAATAGCCGGGCTTGTTCATCTTCCCGATGTCGTGGTAGAGCGCGCCGACGTACGCGAGCAGGCCGTCGGCGCCGATCGCCTCCGCCGCCGCTTCGGCGATGTTGGCCACCTGGAGCGAATGCGTCCACGTGCCGGGCGCCTTCTGCTGCAACTGGCGAAGCAGCGGTTGGCGCGGATCTCGAAGCTCCGCCAATGTGAGGCCCGTGATCACGCCGAGCATGCGCTCGAGCGTGGGAAGGAATCCCACGAGCAGGAAGCCGGTGACGATCACGCCGCCGGCGGCCATCGCCGCGTTGCCGAGCACCTGAAGCGCGCCGCTCAGTCCGAACGGCGTGACGACGAGCCCGACCGATCCGACGGCGACCGCGCCGATCAGCGCGGCGATGAACGTGGCGCGCACGACGGTCGAGCGATGCCGCACGTCGCGCAGCAGCCACGAGTAGGAGGAGGCCGTGAGAAGGATGGCGAGCGAGAAGGCGAGCGATTCGCCCAGCGCGAGCGCCAGCATCACCGACTGGCCGACCGCGACGACGACCGCGATGCGCCGATCGTAAAGCAGCGACAGGCTCGCCGACGCGACGACGACGACGCTCATCGCGACGAGCACGGTGAAGCGCGGGAACGTGGTCGAGAGGAATGCCGCCGCCACGAGCAGCACGAGCATTCCGCCGAACAGCAGCGAGAGCCGTGACGCGTCCGCGAGCACGCGCGGTCGGAGGAACGCCAGCCCCAGGCAGATCGACGCCGCAAGCAGCGTGCAGAGCCCGAGCAGTCCCAGCGATGCGATCCAGCGATCGAGGGCGGGCGTGCGGGCGCTCGCCTGGACCTGCTCCTCCTCGAGTCGTCCGAGCCGTTCGCGCGTGAGCGAATCGCCGGTCATGGCGATCACTTCCCCGCGCGGATGGGA
>VGXK01000571.1 GCA_016873355.1 Phycisphaerae bacterium
CTTGAGCGCCTCGCCGAACGCCACCGCTTTCGCCGCGATGATGTGCATGAGCGGACCGCCCTGGCTTCCGGGAAAGACCTTGCGGTCGACTTTCGTCGCCATCGCCTCGTCGTCGGTGAGCACCAGCCCGCCTCGCGGTCCGCGCAGCGTCTTGTGCGTGGTGGTGGTCACCACATGCGCGTGCGGGAAGGGCGACGGATGCACGCCGGTGGCCACGAGCCCCGCGATGTGCGCGATGTCCGCCAGCAGGAACGCGCCGACCTTGTCGGCGACGGCGCGGAAGCGCGCGAAGTCGATCACGCGGCTGTACGCGGAGTAACCGCAGATGATCATCTTCGGCTTGTGCTCGAGCGCGAGCTTCTCGATCGCGTCGTAGTCGAGAAGCTCCGTCTTCGGATCAAGACCGTAGTCGACGATCTTGTAGAAGGTGCCGCTGAAGTTGACCTTGAGTCCGTGCGAGAGATGGCCGCCGCTCTTGATCGGCAGCGAGAGAATCGTGTCGCCGGGATCGCACAGGGCCATGAACGCGGCGATGTTCGCGTTGGCGCCGCAGTGCGGCTGCACGTTCGCGAACTTGCACTTGAAGAGCTTCTTGGCGCGTTCGCGCGCGAGATCCTCGATCCGGTCGTGGAATTCGCAGCCGCCGTAGTAGCGCTTGCCGGGATATCCCTCGGCGTACTTGTTCGTCAGCCACGAACCCATCGCGTGCATGACGGCGGGCGAGACATGGTTCTCGCTGGCGATGAGTTCGAGCGTCTCAGCTTGTCGCTTCGACTCCGCCGCCATCGGCGCGGCGGCTTCCGGATCGCACTCAAAGAGCATCTCCAGCAGCGATCGCGAGCGCTCGTCGAGCGACGCGGGGATCTCGGCGCGCCCCGCGCCGCGCGAAGCGGATCCTGCGAGCGAAGTCATGGCGGCATCGTAGCGATCGGAATCGTGCCGTCAGTGGAGATACAAGAGCCAGTGATCCAACTGTCGCGGTGTCGCCAGAAAGTGCACTCCGATGCACGACAGAGAACCGATGACCGTCACACTCGCCGCCACTGCAACAGGACGCTCCAACCTCATGTATCGCTGCGCAACGCACCACCACCACGGGAAGAGCATCGCCGGGATCAGCGCGAGCTCCCACGGGAGCGTTCGATCGAGGTGCAGTGCGGACCACCATTGATTCGCTCGTCCCCACCAGTGGAGCAGCATGATCGTGTCGAGTGTCCATCCGACGATGGCGATGAGCGGCACGAGCGCGAGCCCGTAGATCGAAGCGCGATGGACATGGACCCAACGCACGCGCGCTCGTCGCCGCACGACCGGCAGGACGACGAATGTCGCTGCGGAACACGCAAGCGCCACGACGGTCCATCGAATCCCGATGTGACCGGATCGCCATGCAGCGAATGGGGCAAGACTCGGATTCACGCCATATGCTCGCGACCAACCCCATCCGGTCCCCGGTGGCGGCGGATTGGGACTCGCCGCGGACCAACCTTGAACCCATCGATCCATGAACGGCTCGACTCGCTCATCCATGAACGGAACCGCGACCGCGAGCGCGATGCTCACGAATAGCGCCTCGGGATCCGTCTTGCCGTCGATCGGATTCGCTACAAACATGCGAACGGCGGTCGCTGTCACGCCAAGGAGAAGCACGATCGCGCCGAGTCGCAGCGGATAGGTCAGCAGCGAGGCGCGCACCGGCATCGTCATGCGAATCGCTC
>VGXK01000572.1 GCA_016873355.1 Phycisphaerae bacterium
GGAGCGCCCGCCGCCGCGTCGCCCTCCCACCCGCTCGAACGCTCCGACGCGGCGCTCGTGGTGGTCACGAACCAGGGCGGCGTCGCTCGCGGCGCCTACGACGAGACGGCCGTCGAACGCACGAACGACGAGATCGAGTCGCAGTTGCGCCTTGCCACCGGACTGCCGCGCGTGATCGACGCGTTCTATCACTGCCCGTTCCATCCGGAGGGAACGGTCGAGCGCTATCGGCGCGAGCATCCATGGCGGAAGCCCGCGCCGGGAATGCTGTTCGCGGCGGCGCGGGACCTCGAGCTCGACCTGGCTCGCTCCTGGCTCGTCGGCGACGCCGAGCGCGACGTGCTCGCGGGGCGCGACGCGGGATGCCGCACGATCCTGCTCGCATCGGATCCGTCGTCGGTGCGTCCGGAGACCGCCGCCGATTTCGTGGACTCGTCGCTGCTCGCGGCGTCGCGTCGAATCGAGGCGGCCGAGCGCGCGGACCTGCGACCTCGAAGCGCCGTCCGGCTCCGCGCCAAGGGCGCGGGCGCCCTCGCGGATCCGGCGCTTCGCGATCGCGTGCTCGCCGTGGCGCGATCGATCGCGGAGCGAACCGGCGTCGAGGTCGTGCATCTCGCCGCCGATCCGACGAGCGTGGAGGCGACGCTCGTCGGCGACGATCTCGTGGCGATCGGCTTCGCGGCGGAGCTTCGTCGCACGACCGAGTCGTGGTATCGAGCCCGCACCGGGGCCTCGCTCTGGAGCGAGTCGTGACGCGCGACTCGACGACGGCGCACGCCGCGCCGCAGCCGGTTTCGGCGCCGCTTTCGGGCGCGTCGCGCGTGCTCGTGCTCATGCCCTCGTGGGTGGGCGACGTGGTCATGGCCACGCCGCTGCTCCGCGCGGTTCGCGCGGCGCGTCCGTCGGCGCGGATCGCGGCGCTCCTTCGGCCCGGCGTCGCGCCGATGCTCGACGGCTCGCCGTGGATCGACGAGCGATTCGTCGCCCGAATGAAGGGCGCCGCGGGGCCGTGGACCGGCCTCGGCGCCGCGCGACGCTTCCGCGCCGACGCCGTGCTGCTGCTTCCCAACAGCGTTCGCAGCGGACTCGCGGCGCTGGCGCTGGCGCCGCGACGCATCGGCTATCGCACGCCGTGGCGCTCGTTCGCGCTCACGCATTCGCTCGCGCCCCCGCCGCGCCGCGCTCCCGTGCCTGCGGTCGACTACTACGCCGAGCTCGGCGAATTCGCCCTCGGCGAGCCGATCGACGATCGGCGACTCGAACTCGTCGTCACGGAGGAGCAGCGCCGAGCCGCCGCCGTGCTGCTCGACGACTCCGGCGCGGACGACTCGCGACTCGGCGAGGACCGCGCCCGCGCGCGTCGCTGGCTCGTCGTCAATCCCGGCGCGAATCGAATCGACAAGCGCTGGCCCGCCGAGCGCTTCGCCGAGGTGGCCGCGCGCCTCGCGATCGAGCATGGACTCGAGGTCGCGGTCACGGGCGCGCCCGGGGAACGAGCGATCGTCGCCTCGGTCGTCTCGTCGGCTCGCGAGCGGCTCGCGCGTGCGTCCGCGCCCGGCTCGGCGGCACGCGCGCCGACCAGCTCGAGCGCGCCGCGCGTGGTCGACCTCGTCGAGCGAGGCGTCACGCTCGGCTCGCTCAAGGGCGTGCTCGCGCACGCCTCGCTGCTCGTCACGAACGACACGGGGCCGCGTCACGTCGCCGCGGCGCTCGGCA
>VGXK01000573.1 GCA_016873355.1 Phycisphaerae bacterium
CGAGCGGGGTTCCCTTCGCGCGATGGATCTCGAAACTCTGCTCGAGCTCCGCGAGAATGTGCGCGAATTTCCGCGTCTTCACGGGCACGCCCTTCCCCGGACCGCTCGTCGGCACCACGGTCTCCGTGTTGCCGTGCATCGGATCGCAGATCCACACGGGCGCGCGACCGAGCCGCTTGACCTCGTCGATGATCGGCGGCAGTTCCTTCGCCACCTGGTGCGCGCCGAGTCGATGGATGATCGCGAGTCGTCCGGGCTCCTTCGCCGGATCGAGCGCCTCGACGATGCGTCGCACGAGCGCCGGCGTCATGCCCGGTCCGACCTTCACGCCCACGGGATTCGACACGCCCCGGAAGAACTCCATGTGCGCGCCGTCGGGATCGATGGTGCGGAATCCGATCCACGGAAAGTGCGTCGACAGGTCGTACCAGCCCTCGCGGTGCGGGACCGTGCGCGTGAGCGCCTGCTCGTAGTCGAGCAGCAGCCCCTCGTGGCTCGTGTAGAAATCGACGCGATTGATCTGCGACGCCTGGACGCCCGAAAGCGTCTCCATGAAGCGCAGGCTCTCGCCGAGCTGCTCGACCATTCGCTGGTACTCGGCGCCCAGCGGCGAGTGCTTCACGAAGTCGAGATCCCAGTACTCGGGGTGATGGTGATCGGCGAAGCCGCCGTCGATGAGCGAGCGGATGAAGTTGAGCGTCATCGCGCTGCGCGCGTGCCCTTCGATCAGGCGCTTCGGATCGGGCGTGCGCTCGTCGGCGCTGAAACCGGGGCGATTCACGTTGTCGCCGCGATAGCTCGGAAGCGACTCGTCGCCGCGCACCTCCAGTTCGTTCGAGCGCGGCTTGGCGTACTGGCCGGCGAAGCGGCCGATGCGCACCACGGGTCGGCGACCGCCGTGAATGAGCACGAGGCTCATCTGCAGAAGGATCTTGAGCTTCGACGCGATCGCGGGCGAAGTGCACTCGTCGAACTGCTCGCAGCAGTCGCCGCCGTGCAGCACGAATCGTCGGCCTTCGGCCGCGTCCGCGAGCTGATGCCTGAGCGCCTCGATCTCCCAGCTCGTCACGAGCGGCGGCAATTCGCGAAGCTCGCGAAGCGCCGCGTCGAGCGCAGCGCGGTCCGGCCACGGCGGCTGCTGCACGCACGGCCTCGATCGCCACGAATCGGGCGACCAGGCGTTCGACGGCGGCGGCGAGGCCTCGCTCGGCGCGGATGTGCTCCTCGGCGCCGTCGGCGCGCCCGGCGCCGTCGGCGAGGCGCGGGAGGTCGCTTCGTTCGCACGCGGCGCTGATCTCGGGGTTCGAGCGTTCGAGTCCATTCGACGACTCATGCGGGCGACAGGAGTTGAACCTGCACGGGTGTTGAGCCCACCGGGTTCTAAGCCCGGCGCGTCTGCCGTTCCGCCACGCCCGCGCGGCAGGCCTTAGGATAACCCCCGCCCTACCGGAGCACTTCCATGTCTGCAAGCCGATTCGCCGCCGTGAACATCGTTCCGCTGCTCGGACGCATCCTTCTCTGCGCGGCGTTCGTGCCCGCGGGGTACGACAAGATCTTCTCGAAGACGGAACTCACCACGGAACAGGCCGCGCGACTCGACGCGATCGGGTGGAGCTGGACGCCGCCGCCGCTCGGAGTCGCTCCGGCGGCGCCGCCGATCGCGAAGCCGGCGACGCCGGCGCCCGCGGCGACGACGCCGGCGCCATCGAAGCCCG
>VGXK01000574.1 GCA_016873355.1 Phycisphaerae bacterium
CTGCTCGCGCGCGGCCTCGACGGCGTCTTCCGCCTCCCAGCCGAACTTGTGGTTGCGGCTGGCGGCGTTGCCGAACTTCTCGGTGAAGTACGGGAGCATGGCCTCCACCACGCGCGGGTCGACGCGGGTGGTGGCGGCGTGGTCCATGTAGATGGGGAGCTTGGGTGCCATGGGATTCCGGGGGCGGGGGCGGCCGGATCGGCTTCACGGAGCAGTTCTCCGCGATCCGGGCCGACCTGAGATTCGTTCGCAGGAACCTCAGTGTAGGCGAAGCCGCGGGAGTGGCAATGCGGCGGCATCGATGGTGGCGGAGTACCGCCGTAGGCTCCGCCGCCCCTCCCGTGCTCACGGTCCTTGAACGACCTGCCGACCTTGCACCGTTCGCGGGCTGTGCGCTCGTGCCCACCATGGGCGCGCTGCACGAGGGGCACGCGGCGCTCGTTCGCGCGGCGGGGTCCGTCACGGGACGAGCTCGCGCTCCCGTGGTCGTCACGATCTTCGTCAACCCGACTCAGTTCGGCCCGCGCGAGGACTTCGCGAGATACCCGCGCACGCTCGAGGCCGACCTCGAGCTCTGCCGCGCCGCCGGCGCCGATGCGGTCTTCGTGCCGAGCGTGGAGATGATCTATCCGCGCGGACTCGACGCGGCGCGAGACGAGGCCGCGGCGTGGCAACTGCCCCCCGCCGCCATCGAGCCCGGACTCGAGGATCGTTGCCGACCGGGGCACTTCGGCGGCGTCTGTCTCGTCGTGGCGAGATTGTTCGAGCTCTGCCGGCCGGGCACGGCGTACTTCGGCGAAAAGGACTGGCAGCAGCTTCGCGTGATCTCGCAGATGGTGGAGCGCGAGCGCAGGCGCGACGCGACGACGCGGCGATTCGCGGATCTGCGGATCGTGTCCTGCCCCACCGTGCGCGAGCGCGACGGCCTGGCCATGAGCAGCCGCAACCGCTATCTCGGCGCGGAGGAGCGACGACGCGCGACGGCACTCTGGCGGGCGATTGCGCTCGCACGCGCCTCGTCGCCGACACCGCCGGACATCGAGCGCTCGATGCAGGCGCTGCTCGAACGGGAGGGCCTTCAGGCGGACTACGCCGTCGTGCGAGACGCGGCCTCGCTGCTTCCGCCGGTTGCGGGCGCTCCGGCCGAATCGCTTCGCGTGCTCATCGCCGCCCGGCTCGGAACGACTCGGCTGATCGACAACGCCGGTCTGCTCGACGGCGGCGCCGCCATCCGCGGGGGCGGCGGCGGCGGCTGAGTTTCCGGCCTCCACGAGAGCGCGCTCATCGACGCCCAACGGTTCAGCCCCCTGCCTCCCCTCTTTGCGCTGCGGCGAAACGCCGGAAACGCGTACGATCGACCCGCCTTCGAGGACCAGAAGATGAACACGCCGCCGACCGATCGACCCGCGATGCTTGCTTCCGCGCCGCACCTCCTCGCACGACTCCGCGGTCACCCGCGTCGCAGGTCGCTGCTGGCGTCAGCGCTCGCGGCCTGCACGGCGCTGGCGCTCGGCGCAAGCGCTCCCGGCGTTTCGGACGACGCGCCGCCGTCGAAGAAGGACCCGCCCGCGAGCGGCTCCAAGGAGCCGGGATCGCCGGGCAAGAAGGACTCGGGTGCGCCGGACAAGAAGGATTCGACCACGCCGGCGAAGGGCTCGAAGTCCCGCGCCGCGGACCCCTCGAAGATCGCCACGATGCAGCTCCGGCTCG
>VGXK01000575.1 GCA_016873355.1 Phycisphaerae bacterium
CCTCGTCCGATGCAGGGCCCCCGTCCGGTCCGGAAGAAAAAAAAAAGCCCGCTCCACCCGACACCGCTGAGTTGAACGCGGCCCGAGAGCGCCTTGCGCGCCATCCGAGCGTGCGCCGGGCCATGGATCTCTTCGACGCATCGCTCGCGCGAGTCGAGCGGGTCGACGCCGCGCGCCGCACGGCGACGGAAACCGCTCGCCGCCCCGCCGCCGACGCTGCTCGCCGAGCGGCCGACGCGATTTCCTCTAGCGACCGAGCGCCAGAAGATTCCGGATGAGTTCGTCCGCGGTGCTCACCACGCGACTCGCGGCGCTGAAGCCCGTCGTCGCCTGCACCATGTCGATGAATTCCTGCGAGAGCTCCACGTTCGCCTGTTCGAGCGCGCCACCGTAGACGCGGCCGAGCCCGAGCGTGAGCCCCGAGCCGACGACCGCGGCGCCCGATCGATCGGTCTCACCGTACTGGTTGTCGCCGGCGTCGACGAGTCCGTCGTTGTTCGCGAAGCGCGCGAGCGCCAGTTGTCCCAGCACGCGCGTGAGTCCGTTCGTGAAGCCGCCCATGACGCGTCCGTCCGCCTCGATGCCGAACGTGCTCAGCGTTCCGGGCGCGGCGCCGTCGTTCGCGACCGTCGAGACCGCGCTCGTGGTCGCGAGCGCGCGAAGCGGCCCGAGCGCGCTGCCGAAGTCGATCGTGATGCCCTGCCCGGGACCGTCGAACGGCGGCGTGCCGTCGGGCACCTGCACCGGAAGCGTGCCGCCCGAGACGAGCGAGCCGTTCGCGTCGAAGGTGAGGCTTCCCACCGAGATCACGCGCGGATAGACGGAGGGATCGTTGTCCTCGACGAGCACCTGCCAGATCGTCGAGTCGTCGGGATTCCGCTGCTCGAGCACGAAGGTGACGTCGAGCAGCGTGGGCGCGCCGGCGGCGTCGTAGACGACGATCGACGTCCGCACGCTCTCGCCGTCGGCGCTCTGCGACTTCGTGAGCTCGAAGGGATTCGCGAGTCCCGCGGCCGCGCCGTTCACGGTGATGTTCGACGAATCGATCGCCAGATCCTGCACCGTCCCCTCGTTGCCCGTGATGACGAGCTGCCCGTTCACGATCGAGGCGTCGCCGCCGAGGCTCTGGCCGTTCACGACCGTGTCGTCGAGGCCGAGCGCCGCCTCGACGAATGCGCAGAAGTCGTCGAGCGTCACGCCGAACGCCGCAGCGCCCGGGACCGCCGTCGGCGAGATCGCGAAGGTCTGCGCGGGAATCGGCTTGCCCCCCTTCGTCACTCCGCTCAGCGTGATCGTGCGGTTCAGATCGGCGGGATCGAACGCCACGATCGACACGCCCGTGTTCGTGCCGTCGTCCACGTAGAGCGTGGTCGCGGTGAGATCCTCGTTGCCGACCGCGGGCTGCGTCATCGCCGCGTCGAGGAAGAGGGTCTGGCTCAGGTGCTGCGAGCCCTGCGTGGCCACGATGCCGCTCGAGTTGAGATTGCCGCCGATCGCGATCGTGCTCGACGCAGCCGCGATCGACAGGGTGCCGAGCGGAATGTTGATCGGCATGAGTCCGTTCTGGATGATCGATCCGAACGGGTCGACGCCCCAGCCCTGCACGAAGAGGCCGTTGCGCGTGACGAGGTATCCCGCGTCGTTCAGCAGGAAGGTTCCGTCGCGCGTGTAGCGCACCACCGTGTTGTTCGGTCCGGCGCCGA
>VGXK01000576.1 GCA_016873355.1 Phycisphaerae bacterium
GGCGCTCAGCCGCAAGCCGCGCCCCCGCGGTACGACGCTTGTGCGGCGCTCAGCCGCGAGCCGCGCCCCCGCGGTACGACGCTTGTGCGGCGCTCAGCCGCGAGCCGCTCGCTCGTTCTCCGCGCTCCGCCGCCCGCCCGAACCGAGCGGCTCGTCGGCTGCAGCGCCGAGCTCATCACGACCGGTAGTTGGGCGGCACGGCCCAGCGCATCTTCTCCACCAGCGTCCGCCAGTAGCTCACCCGCGGATTTCCGATGAACTTCGCCGCCGTGTGATGCCGCGCGATGCTCACGCGGTCGCCGACCGCGAGCGGTTGCAGCTCCTGGCCGTCGAAGAGGATCGCGGTGCCCTCGTTCGCGCGCATCACTTCGACCTCGATGTCGACGTGCGACGGCGCCACGATCGGCCGGAACGCCAGACTGTGCGGCGAATGCGGCGTCACGATGAGCGCCTCGTTGTCCGGATGCACGATCGGTCCGCCGGCGCTCGCGTTGTAGGCGGTGCTTCCCACGGGCGTGGCCACGATCACGCCGTCGCCGGTGAGCAGCGGACCCTCCTCGCGACCGAAGCGCAGCCGCAGCTCGATCATGCGGTAGGGCGGACCCGCCGTGATGACCGCGTCGTTCACGGCGCGGCCTCGATGGACGACCTTGCCCGCGGCGTTTCGTACCGTCGCCTCGATCGCCACGCGCGAGCGCACGAGCGGGTTCGAGCCGAACACCATCGCCGCATGCTCGGCGAGACTCTCCGCGTCGAACTCGGCGAGGAAACCCAGTCGCCCGAAGTGCACGCCGACGAGCGGCACGCCGCGATCGAGGATTCGCCGGCACTGCGAGATGAGCGTGCCGTCGCCGCCGACCACGACCGCGCGGTCGAACTGGATCTTCGAGTCGATCGGCGCCGCCTCCGCTTCGAGCTCGGCCACGATCGACGCGTGGTGCTTCACCACGCGGCGCACCTCGTCGACCACGGGTCCGAGCCCAGGCCGTTCGCGATTCGCAAGCAGCACGACGGGGATCTTGGCGCCGCTCACGACACGATGCCCTTCGTGAGTTTCATGAAGGCGGTCTCGAGATTCACGCGCTCCTCGTGCATCGCCGAGATGCGGAATCCCTGCGCAATCAGGCGGCTGGGAATCTCCGACACCACGATGCCCATCTTCGGGTCGAGCGTCACCTCGATGCGCGTGCGGCCGTCGCCGTCGGCAAGCTGCACCTTCACGATTCCGCGCACGCTCTTCAGGAGCTCCGCCGCCTGGTCGTGACGATCCTCGACCACGATGTGCACCACGCTTCCGGCGCTCGCCTTGCTCATGATGTCGCTCATCGGCCCTGCGTAGACGAGTTTTCCCTGCTCGATGATTCCCACCGCCGTGCACAGTTCCGCCAGCTCCGGAAGGATGTGCGAGCTGATGATGATCGTCTTGCCCATGCGGCGCAGCTCGCGCAGCAGCTCGCGCATCTCGATCCGCGCGCGCGGGTCGAGACCGGAGTTCGGCTCGTCCATGAGCAGCACCTTCGGATCGTGCAGCAGCACGCGCGCCACGCTGAGGCGCTGCTGCATGCCGCGCGACAATCCGTTCACCTCGGAATTCGCCTTGTAGGTGAGATCGGTGAGCTCGAGCACGTCGTGCACCACCTGCTGACGCTTCTTGCCGTGTATGCCGTAGCAGGCGGCGAAGAACTCGAGGTACTCGAGCACC
>VGXK01000577.1 GCA_016873355.1 Phycisphaerae bacterium
CCCTTCGTCCGCAGCTCGCCTCGGCGCGTCTTGCGGTGAATCACGAATTCGCGGCGTTCGATCGCCCGATCTCGCCGGAGGACGAAGTGGCGCTCATCGCGATGGTGAGCGGCGGATGAGCGTGTCGGTGCGCTTCGTCGAGGGACCGATCGCGGACGAAGCGACGCGCGATTGCTCGTCGATCGAGTGCGGCGCGAGGCTCGTCTTCGACGGAATCGTGCGCGAGATGGAGGATGGTCGTCGCATCCACGCGATCGACTACGAGGCGTACCGCCCGATGGCCGATCGCGAGCTCGAACGACTGGCGCGCGAGACGGCGCGGCGATTCCCCATTCACGCGATCGAGGTGATCCACAGCGTCGGGAAGGTCGAGGTCGGACGCTGCTCGTTCCGTCTCGTGCTGCGATCCGCGCATCGGCAGGAGGCGCTCGCCGCCGCCGCTCATTTCATCGACTCGATGAAGCGCGACGTGCCGATCTGGAAGCATCCGCGCGGGAGCGAGTAGGGAGCCGAGCGGCACCGGCGCGCCGAGCGCGATCCGGGCTCACGCCGCGAGCTTCGCGCCCGCCATCACGAGCACCGCGGCGAGCAGCAGCCGCAGCGTCGCCGGCGCCGCGCGGCGACTTCCGTACCACGCGCCGATCCAGCCGCCGACGGCGGCCGTCAGCGCCAGCAGGGCCACGGATCCGCTCGGCGTCCATCCGCGCATCGCGACGCCGCCGATTCCGGCGATCGAGTTGAGCAGGATGAACATGGCCGAGACCGCGGCGGTGCGCTTCGTGTCCGCCCAGTTGAAGAGCAGGAGCAGCGGACTGAGGAAGACTCCGCCCCCCGTTCCCGTGAGTCCCGCCACGAACCCGAGCACGGCGCCGCACGCCATGGCGATCGGCACGCTCGGCGGTTTCGGCGACGCCGGATCGCGCGGCGGACGCAGCGCCGTCCACGCCAGTCGCGCCGCCGACGCGAGCAGCACGACGCCGATCGCGAGCTTGAGCCATCGCGCGGGTAGCTCGATCCAGCCGCCGAGCAGCGCCGCCGGAATCGAGGTGGCCGCGAACGGCCAGAGCAGCGACCATCGAAAGTGTCCCGCGCGCCAGAAGTGCCCCAGGGCGATGGCCGCGACGACGATGTTCACGCAGAGTGCGGTCGGTCGCATGACCGTCGCCTCGATCCCCACGAAGGTCATCACCGCGAGATACCCCGACGCGCCGGCGTGGCCGACGGAGGCGTAGAGCGCCCCGACGATCAGGAAGAGGCATGCGAGCAGGAGGAGCGAGTCTTCGAGCATCGGCGCGGGGCGGGTCGATCGTGCGAGCGCTATCCGCCGATCGCCGACATCGTGCGCTCAGGTTGACGGAATCCGGGTTCGCGGATGCCGTGCCCGGCCTGCTTGCTCCACACCGCGTCGAGCAGGCGCTCGCGCACCAGCACGCGCGCGACTCGAGCATCGAGCGCTCGCTCGGCGCGTTCGTGCCGCGGCGCGCCGGAGTCACGCGCATCCCGCGCCTCGGCGCCTTCGCCGTGGCGCAGCAGGTCCATGAGCTCCGTCTCCTCGAGGCTGAAGAGACACGGCCGCACGCGACCGTCGGCGGTGATGCGAAGACGACTGCACGCGCCGCAGAACGATCGCGTGACCGGCGCGATCACGCCGATGCTTGCGCCGGGCGCCGCGGCTCCTTCGAATTCGAATCGCTCGCTC
>VGXK01000578.1 GCA_016873355.1 Phycisphaerae bacterium
GCGCTGGTCGCCGAAGGAGCTGCGGTCCGAGCCCTGCCACGCGTAGGCGCCATGGCCGGCGCGCGCGCCCGCCTTCCAGTCGTTTCCGGGATCGCCGGAAGTGTCGGTTGCATAGTGCAGGTGCCCGTGGTTGCCGAGCTCGATGACATACGGTCGTTCCGACACGGCCGGATAGGGCGCGCTGTGCCGCAGCTCCACGCGCGAGCGCATCCACTCGATGAACGCGGGGATCTCGCCCGCGCCGCGAGCGACCCCGTAGTGCTCGGCCCATCGCCGTGCCGCGGCGGGATCGAGGCTCAGCCGCGTGGAGAGGTACATCGTCTGCGCCACGCCGTATCGCGCACCGAGTCCGAACGCGTGCTCGAGCCCCTCGATCGTCTGGAAGGTCGCGGTGTCGTAGAGGTCCATGTCGCCGCGCCACGCGAACGCGGCGCGCCGGGCGCCGGGATAGCGCGTGATCGTGGCGCCGACGACTTCGTCGGCGCCGATCGACCGGATCGCGGCGTGTCGGACCTCGATCGATGCGTCGAAGCGACTCGCACGCACGCGCAGGCGGATCGAACCGCCGGCGCTCGCGCCCGCGGCGCCGCCGGCGCTCGGCACGAGCGACCAGCGCACGCGCTCCACGCGCCCGCTCGGCAGCGGCGCGAGCTCGGTCGCCGGCTCGCCCTGCACGCGCCATCCCGGTCCGACGGCGAGTTCCACGCGAACCGGCGTCTGGCACGGCACGCGACTGTGATTGCCGACGAGCAGCGTGACGACGATCGGCACTCCGTCGATCGGCGTGCCGAGGTCGAACGCCGGCGAGCGCGCGACGAACGGTCCCTCGAGGTTCAGGCTGAGTCGCGGATGCAGGCCGGGCGAGGGAAATCCTGGCTCCGCGGCGCTCGAGCGCTGCAGCCCGACCGTCTCCTGCGACGCGTGCACCTCGCGCAGCACGCGTCGTTCGCGCACCAGGTTCTCCAGGACGAGCAGCAGGTACGCCCCGACGACCGCCAGCGCCGTCGCGATCGACGCGAACGCCAGCCCGATCAGCGTCGCCGCCGCCGCGAGCAGCGCCGCATCGAGCACGGCGCGGCGCTGGTGCGACCGCTTCTCGAAGGTCTCGAGCACCACGTTCGCCAGGTACATGAGCCGACCGGCCGGCCACGGCGCGAGCACGAGCAGCCGGCTCAGCACGAGCAGCGCGAGGATCGCGACGCCGGGAACGGCCAGGAGAATGGTCATGAGAGTGCGAGGGGATCCCACACCGGACGACGGTCGACCGTGCCCGTCGCCAGCGCTTCGAGCGTATCGGCATAGTGGCGGAGCACGGTGCGCTGGGTCAGGCTGGTGGTGATGAAGGCCCGCCCTGCGGCGCCCATCGCCGCACGATTCGGGTCGTCGGCGGTTTCACGGATCACGCGAGCGAGCCCCTCGTGGTCCAGGCTCGGCACCGCGCGACCCGCGCCCTCGCGCTCGAGCAGGCGCGGCTGCACGCCGTCCATGGCGGCCACCACCGGCAGGCCGGCGGCCAGGTAGTCGATGAGCTTGTTCTCGAAGTAGATGTGCACGAGCGGGCTGCGAAAGAGCGTCATGATGCCCGCGTCGGCGCCGGCGAGCAGTTCCGGTACGCGGATCTTCGGCACCGGATCGTGGAAGTGGATGTTCGAAAGTCCGAGTTCGCGCGCAAGCGCCATCGACGACGCCTT
>VGXK01000579.1 GCA_016873355.1 Phycisphaerae bacterium
AGGGCGCGCGATACCAGGTGTCGGCGAGCGTGTCGCTGTCCAGCAGCGTCGCGGCGAGCGTCGGTGCGATCCGCGGAAGCGGCGCTCCGTCCGTGACCTTCGCCGTCAGATTCGCCGCGAACTCCTTGGAGACCGCCGGCACGCTCTCCGCGCCGAACTCGCCGCCGTGGATAAGGCCGTCGTTCAGCTTGGACTCGACCGCTCTCGCTCGGTCGGCGAGCACCTGGCTCACGCTCGACGGCGAGATCTCCTGACCTCCCACCGTCACCGAGCGCGAGCTCATGAACTCGACGGCGATGGCGCCGACCAGGATCGCGCCGGCCACGCCGATCACGATCTTCTCCACATGCTGTTCGACGAAGGAGATGTCCTTCATGTGTTTCTCCAGGTCTCAGGTTCCGGGTGTCGTCGGCGGGGCCGTCGCATCGCCGGTATCGGTCGGAACGACGCCTCCGGCGTCGCCCGCCGGCGCCGCCGACGCGATGCCGCTCGTGCCGAGCCGCCGCTTGAGTTCCTCGGGCATGCGCAGCGTGGTCCACTCGCGGAGCTGAACGACCTCGAGCGTGAGCATCACTTCCGAGATCGGCTCCGCGCCGTAGATGAAGCCCGATCGCGCCGCCGCGAAGGGATCCGCCGGCTTCATCGAGACGTTCGTGATCGTGATGAAGTTCTGTGCCGCCAGCGCATCCGCAATTCGCGGCAGGGCATCGGTCGCCACGATGAGTTCGAGGGCGACTTCGCGAACGTCGTAGAAGGGATTCGTCTCCCGTCCCGTGAACGCGTTCGTGAAGGTCAGCGGCACCTCGGGTTTCGGATCGACCGGCGTCGCGGCCGGCGCAGCGCCATCGCCGCCGACGGCGCTCGCGCCGCCGGCTGTGCTCCCTGGCGCCTTCCCGATGGGGCTGATCCGCAGACTGACGATTCGCTTGACCGGCGCGCGGGTCACGTCGGGCGAACCCTGGTTCGCGGCCGCGAGCGCCCGCACCACGTCCTCGGTGATCCAGAAGTTCCAGTTCCACTCGAACATGCGGTCGAGGCCGAGTCCGGTCGAGGGGATGTCCCGAGGCATGCCCGGAGCGCCGATCGACAACGGCGATGCGTAGAAGCTGATTCGTCGCGCGGCGTCGTTGCAGATTCCCAGCCGACCCTTCAGCATCTCCTTGTCGTGTCGTTGCCGATCGTCGGCGTTGAGGTCGTTGCGACTTCGCTTGCCGCCTCCGACGGACGCGATGAAGGTGACCGATCGCGTGTTCAACTGATCCTTTACCTCGTTGGTGGGCGGCGGCATGCCGGCTCGAACGGAGGAGAGCAGCGCCTCGTAGGCGGAGAGCACCTTCGGGTGGAACTCCTCATGGATCGTCTGGCGCTTCGACGCCGGCGGCGCCGGAAAGACGCCCGGCATGAGCACGTCTCGATTCTTCGAGTTGTGCCGAAGCGCCGCGGCCCGCACCTCGTCGGCGTCCTTGCGAAGCGAGCCGACGATCTCCTCGTAGCGGTCGAGCAGCGGCTTGTTCACCACCGCCTTCATGGTGATGGCTTCCCGGCCGGGAATCTTGAGCTGCACGGTGCTGTTCTCGTAGCTCGCCAGCGCCTCGATGTCGCGCTTGCGCTCTTCGAGCTCGTCGGAGACGCCCTGCTTCAGGGAGCTGCCGATGAACCAGCCGACGATCGGCGCCGCAACGACGATC
>VGXK01000580.1 GCA_016873355.1 Phycisphaerae bacterium
CCCGTTTCGCTCGCGCTCGCACCCCCGCCCGTATCCTCACCGCCATGGCCTCGATGCGCGTGCTGGTCGTCGGTGCGGGTCTCGTGGGCTCGCTGCTGGTGCATCAGCTTGCCGCCCGCGGCCATTCGGTCCGTCTCGTCGAGCGTCGCGGCGATCCGCGCGGCAGGGGCGCGCTCGCCGGCCGCTCCATCAATCTCGCGATCTCGGCGCGCGGATTCCACGCGCTCGATCGCGCCGGTCTCGGCGATCGCCTTCGCGAACGCGCGATCCGCATGCCCGGCCGAATGATCCATCCTCGCTCGGGCGAGCCGATCTTCCAGCCGTACAGCCGAGATCCGAGGCACGCGATTCACTCGGTGAGTCGCGCCCGCCTCAATCTGCTCCTGCTCGAGGCGGCGGCGGCGCAACCCGGCGTCGAGATGCTCTTCGATCGCCGCGCGATCGACGTCGACTGCTCGCAGGGCCGCGTCGTCGTCGAGCACTCGGCGACCGGCGCCGTCGACATGCTCGATGCCGATCTCGTGGTCGGGGCCGACGGCGCGTACTCCGCCATTCGCGCCGCGATGCAGAAGAACGAGCGCTTCGACTACTCGCAGCGATTCCTGAGCCACGGCTACAAGGAGCTCTCGATTCCCGCGCTCGCCGACGGCGCCGAGTCGAAGGGCCGCGCGCCGCACGCGCCGTTCGCCATGGATCCGAACGCACTGCACATCTGGCCGCGCGGCGGAAGCATGATGATTGCGCTGCCGAATCCCGACGGCAGCTTCACCTGCACGCTCTTCTGGCCGTTCGAAGGCGGCGAGCCGTCGTTCGCGGCCATTCGCTCGGGGGACGACGCGCTCGACTACTTTCGCGCGCACTATCCCGACGCCGTGCCGCTCATGCCCACGCTCGCGGAGGATTTCGAACGCAATCCCGTCGGCACGATGGTCACCGTGCATTCGGCGCCGTGGAGCTGGGGCGGTCGCACCGTGCTCATCGGCGACGCGGCGCACGCGATCGTGCCGTTCTACGGACAGGGCGCCAATTGCGGCTTCGAGGATGTCGAGGCGCTCGTCGACTCGCTCGACTCGCAGACCACCAACCTTGCGAAGGCGCTCGCCGACTACGAGACGCGTCGCCGCCGCCACGCCGACGCGATCGCGGACATGGCGCTGGCGAACTTCATCGAGATGCGCGACAAGACCGCCAGTCGCTGGTTCCGTCTCCGCAAGAAGCTCGATCACGCGCTGCACGGCATGGCGCCGTCGCTCTACCTGCCGCTCTACGACATGGTGAGCTTCACGACGATTCCCTACGACGATGCGCGGCGCCGCGCTCGACGACAGGACGTCGTGCTCATGCTGATGCTCGGCGCGGTCACGGTGCTGCTCGCGTGCGTCGTCGTCCTGATCCTGGCGGTTGCCGCACCATGAGCGACCTCATCGACATCTCCCCCGTGATTTCGCCGCGACTCGCCGTCTTCCCAGGCGACACGCCCTTCGCTCGAGAAGTCCTGCTCGACATGAAGAAGGGCGCCCACATCACGCTTTCCACGATCGGCGGAACCGTGCATCTTGGTGCGCACGCGGACGCCGTGAGTCATTACTCGCGCGACGGCGAGACGATCGATCGCATGTCGCTCGATCTCTTCGTCGGTCCGTGCCGCGTGATTCGCTCCGGGCGCAGCTCCGCGCCCGACCATCGC
>VGXK01000581.1 GCA_016873355.1 Phycisphaerae bacterium
TGCGTGGAATCGCTCTCCCGCGTGCACGAGTGGCGAGCCGGCGACATGCTCGTCACGAATCACCCCGATCACGGCGGCTCGCATCTGCCCGACCTCACGGTGGTGATGCCGCTCATGGAGAGCGGCGGCGCTCCGTTCGCGTTCCTCGCGGCGCGGGCCCACCACGCCGAGATCGGCGGCGTGCGGCCCGGCTCCATGTCGCCGCGCGCAACCCGGCTCGAGGACGAAGGCGCGGTGATCGCCCCAACGCGGATCGCGCGGAACGGCACCATGGACCTTGCGGCGCTCGAGTCGATCCTGCGAAACGCGCGCTGGCCGTCGCGACGGGTCGAGGACAACCTCGCCGACACGGCGGCCATGGTCGCGGCGCTGCGGCGCGGGGCGGACGGGCTGCATCGGCTCGTCACCGACCACGGTCTTCCGGCGCTGCTCGACGCCATGAATTCGCTTCGATCGCGAAGCTCGCGCGCCGTCACGCGCGCCATCGAGGCTCTGCCGGATCGCACGCCGCGCACGGTTCGACAGACGCTCGACGACGGCTGGCCGATCGAGCTGCGCATCGAACGGAACGGGGAGCGTCTCGAAATCGACTTCACCGGCAGCGGCGGCGTTCACCCGAATCCGTTCAACGCGCCGTTCGCGGTCGTTCGAAGCGCCGTGATGTACTCGCTGCGGCTGCTCGTGGAGGCGCGCACGCCCACGGACGATCGCTCGCTTCCGCTCAACGACGGTCTGCTCGATCCCGTCGACCTGATCGTGCCGTCAGGATTTCTCAACCCCCCCGCCGATTGCGGCGCGCCGGTCGCCGCCGGCAACACGGAGACGAGCCAGCGCGTGGTGGACGCGATGCTGCTGGCGCTCGAACTCTCGGCCTGCCACCAGGGAACCATGAACAACCTGGTCATGGGCGCTCGCGATTGGAGCTTTTACGAGACGATCGCCGGCGGTCACGGCGCGGTCGCGTGCGGCCCCGGCGTCTCCGGCATGCACGCGCACATGACGAACACGCGCATCACCGATCCCGAAGTGCTCGAATCGCGATTTCCGCTGCGGCTGCGCCGATTCCGGTACCGGCGCGGAAGCGGCGGCGCGGGGGCGCATGCGGGCGGCGATGGGCTCGTGCGCGAGATCGAGTTCCTTGAGCCGAGCGCGGTGGCGCTCGTGTCGCAGCGGCGCCGAAACGGGCCCGACGGACTGCACGGCGGCCGCGCGGGCGAGCCCGGCCGCCAGCGGCTGCTGCGCGCCGACGGAACGACGCACGCGCTCGAGGGCATCTTCGACATCGACGCCTCGCGCGGCGATCGAATCGAGATCGAGACGCCGGGCGGCGGCGGATTCGGTGCGCCCGCGCCCGCATTCGAGCGCCGCGCCGACGCGCCCTGAGCGCTTCGTGCGCGGCGTCAGACGAGCTCGGCGAGCACCGAGTCGGCCACGAGTCGACCCCTGGGCGTGAAGTGCAGGCGATCGCCGCTCCACTCGAGAAGGCCGTTGCGATGCGCCCGATCGATCGCATCGCGGCGCTTCGCGCGGTCGCCCATGCCGAGCAGTCTCTCCACCTCGGCTCGCTCGAGTCCCTCGATCCGCCGAAGGCCGAGCATGAATCGCTCGCCGCTGCGCTGGCGATCGCTTACGCGCTCCGCGTGGCCGAGCGGCGCGAAGGGTCCTCGCTCCAGCCAGTCGCCCA
>VGXK01000582.1 GCA_016873355.1 Phycisphaerae bacterium
GCGCGTTCGCATAGAATCGCTCTGCGGGCCTAGGGTGGCTTCCGAACCGTCGCTTCCCTGGCGACCTGGCCCGCGATCTCCTCCAGGGCCTCAGAGGGAGGGGCGATGCGACGCGACCAGGAGGACAGCGGCTCACCGACCGCTGAGCGTTTCAGGCGTTACTGCGACGGCTTCATGGGGGCGCTGCTGACAGACCCCCGCGTCGACGAGCTGAGGCCCGAGATCGCGTCCGCGCTCGGCGTCGCATGGCCGTCGTCGCCCGGAGCAGATCCCCTCCCCGTGGCCATGGAGCGGGTGCCGAAGGAGCTGCGCGCACGGGCTGACCAGTTCGCCAGAGAGACGCTCGGGCTCCCGTGGTCCTGGGCCGGACGCACGCTGCTCGTCTGGATCGCTCGTGACATCGTGGCGGTGGACCGGTTCAGCGTCGCGAGCGTGCCGGCTCCGCCGATCGCCTGGCGCTTCGCGACTCGAGACGGTGAGTCGTGCGCTGACGCGCGCGCGCGACTCCGGACGGAGTACGAGCAGATGGATCGCGCCCTCCGCGCCCACGAGCGCGAGCCGGGCGAGCGGCTCCCCAAGCACGGCGACCATCTGGAGACCTGGGGGCGCTGGTTCTACGAGGCGCGGGTCCAGAAGCCGCCACGCTCCGTCTCCGCGATCGCGGGCGAGCTGGACAATCACCGGCGCCATGTCGAACCGCTGACGGATTGCGGCTGTCGCCAGACCGTGACCGACGGAATCGCCGCAGTCGCCCGCCTGTTCAACGAGTGGGGGGGGCTGGAGTGAATACCGTCCGCGTCTAATCCCTCCATTCCGCGCGCCGCTGTGCTGCGTGTAGCGTGGCCTTGCAATGAAGAACGCTGCGGCGCCGCTTCTGACTCCCGCCGATATTCGCGCCGAGCTCGCTCGCCGTCGCTTCCCGCTGTACCAACTCGCCGCGCGCATCAGTGTTCATCCGGCGCGTCTCTCGCCGATGCTCCACGAGCGCGTGCCGCTGCCGGCGCATATCGCGGAGCGGATCGCTGCCGCCCTCGAGGAAGAGGCGCGAAGCGCGTGACGCCACGCGCCCTCGCGCTTCAGCGTGCCGAGAGCCGGCTGGCCGCTCGCCTGGAGCAGCTGGAGCCGGTGCTCACGGACGACGCGGGGGCGTGGCAGGAGTACCGAGAGACGGCGGTTGCGCTCGCGACGCTCGCGACGTCGGCCGCTCAGCGCGGCGATCTCCTCAGCACCAGCGAGCTGGCGTCGAGGCTCGGCGTTTCCCCGCGGACCGTGCGGCGGCGGAAGAAGAGCGGCGATCTGACGCCCGCGCTGCAGCTCGGCAAGCGCGTGCTCCGGTGGCGCGCCGACGGACGGTCGGCATGAGCGCCACCGTCGATCCGCGGCTCGTGCTCCGGCTGCACAAGCTCGCGCTCGAGGGCTGCATGGAGCCGCGGCGATTCAGTCGTGCGTTGAGCCGTGAGCTCGACCGCGTGCTCGTCGAGATCGAGGCCGCGCGGTGAGTCCGCGCTGCGAAGCCTGCCGTCGCGAAGCCGCGTACTCGTTCTCGTGGTGCCCGGAGTACGGCTGGCGCTTCACTGGCGCGTGCACGATCGAGAGCGAGCACTACTACGTGTTGCTCCGCGATCACGGCCGCGGCTTCCTCGACTCCGACGCCGCGCGCGAGGACTGGCTCGAGCACCTCGC
>VGXK01000583.1 GCA_016873355.1 Phycisphaerae bacterium
ACCGGAGAGATCGGCGCTCGGATCCGGCTCGAGCAAGCCGCGTCGCCGCGCCTCGTCGATCGCATCTCGGAACTCCATGCCGTCGCCGACGACTCGATTGAGCACGAAGTTGCAGGAGCCGTTCAGCACCGCGCGCACGCGATCGATGCGATCGGCGCCCAGGGAGCGAAGCGTGCGCACGATCGGCATGGCGCCGCCGACGCTCGCTTCGAATCGCAGCGCCGCGCCCGACTCGGCGGACGCGGCATGCAGTTCGTTCCAGCGCTGCGAGAGCACGCTCTTGTTGGCGGTCACCACGGGAACGCCGCGCCGCAGCAGTCGCTCGAGGATCTCGAACGCCGGCTGGACGCCGCCGAGCACTTCGATCGCGGCGTCGAGCCCCGGATCGTCGACGGCGTCGCGAAGGCACGACGTGAGTCGAGCCCGCGAGAGCCCTCGATTCCGCGCCAGGTCGCGAACGAGCACCACCGAGAGCTCGATCGGTTCGCCGAGCCGCTCGGCGAGGTGCTCGCGCTCCCGGTCGAGCATCTCCGCCACGCGGCTGCCCACCACGCCGCATCCGAGCAGTGCGATGCGCTTCATCGAACCGCCTCCTCGCGCGTCCGCGCTGGCGCGTGACTCGCGATCGCGGCGCGCTCCGGCAGCGCGGCGCGGTCGGCACCGGTGCCGCACTCTCGCGGCGCGGCACGCACCGATCCGGCTGCATGCTCCAGGTCGTCCCAGAGATCGCGCCGATCTTCGAGACCCACCGAGAGTCGCAGCAATCCGTCGCCAATGCCGCGCCATGCCCGCTCCGCGGGCGTGAGCGACGCGTGCGTCATGGTGGCGGGGTGGCAGATCAGGCTGCGCACGCCGCCGAGACTTTCGGCGAGCGTCCAGAGCTTCAGCCCACGCACGAACGCCGACGCCGCATCGCGCCCGCCTTCGAGCTCGAACGAGATCACGGCGCCGAATCCGGGGAACTGGCGCGACGCGAGTCCGTGCTGCGGATGATCGCGTCGACCCGGGAAGAGCACGCGCGACACGCCGGGAAGCGAGTCGAGGCGATCGGCGAGCTGCGCCGCCGACTCGGCGTGTCGCTGCACGCGCAATCCGAGCGTGCGGATTCCACGCAGCAGCAGGTAGCAGTCCTGCGGGCCCGGCACGGCGCCGGCGGCGTTCTGAAGGAACCTGAGCTCCGCATGCAGCGCCTCGTCGCGCGTGACGAGCGCGCCGCCGATCGCGTCGCAATGGCCGCCGATGTACTTCGTGGTGGAGTGCAGCACGAGATCGGCGCCGAGATCGAGCGGTCGCTGAAGGATCGGCGTGGCGAAGGTGTTGTCGACGAGCGTGCGAGCGCCGCGCCGTTTCGCGATCTCGGCGCACGCTTCGAGATCGGTGACCGACAGCAGCGGGTTCGACGGCGTTTCGAGCCAGAGCCATTTCGCGGGCGCTTCGAGCGACCTCCGCACCTGCCCGAGATCGGTCGTGTCGACGAAGTCGAACGAGACGCCGAAGCGCGAGAAGACTTTGGTGAAGAGGCGGTGGCAACCGCCGTAGAGATCTCGCGACGCGACCACGCGATCGCCGCACTCGAGCGACAGAAGCACCGCCTGCGCGGCGGCGAGACCGCTTGCGAACGCCAGCGCGAACGGAGCGCCTTCCAGCGCGGCAAGCGCCTGCTCCAGCGCCGTT
>VGXK01000584.1 GCA_016873355.1 Phycisphaerae bacterium
TGCGCGGCGTGCAGATCCACCGCGTGGCCCTCATGAACAAGGATTCGCTCGAAATGACCGAATCCGATCACGAGCTCATCGCGCGCACGGTCGAGGTGCTCGAAGGCCATCACGACGGCATCGTCATCGTGCACGGCACCGATCGGCTCGCGGTGACCGGCGAACGAATCCACGCGCTGCTCACCAAGGACGGCACCATGAGCAAGCCCGTCGTGCTCACCGGCGCCATGCGTCCCTACGAGCTCAGGCGCACCGACGCGGTGCAGAATCTCACCGAGGCGCTGATCGCCGTCCAGGTGCTGCCGCCCGGCGTCTATGCGGTGATGCACAATCGCGTGCTCGAGTTTCCAGGCGTGCGCAAGGACAGTCGGAAGATGACCTTCGTGAAGGAGGGAGCATGAGCGCCTCGCACGCGGGCGGTGCGTCCGCGGAGAATCCGCTCCGCGGAGTGCTCGGCTGGATCGAGCGCGTGGGCAACCGCCTGCCCGATCCTGCGACGCTCTTTGTGATCGGCTGCATTCTCGTGGCGCTCGGATCCGCCGCCGCGTGGTGGTGGGAATGGACGGTGCCCGATCCGCTCAAGCCCGGCGAATCGATCAGCGCCCGCAATCTGCTCGCCGCCGACAACATCAAGTGGATGTGGCTGAGCGCGGTGAAGAACTTCCTCGACTTCCATCCGCTCGGCGTCGTGCTCGTGGCCATGCTCGGCATCGGCGTGGCGGAGCGCACCGGACTGCTCGGCGCGATGCTCAAGATCATCGTGCTCGCCACGCCGGCGCCGCTGCTCACGCCGGCGGTCGTCTTTGCGGGCGTCATGTCGAGCGCTGCCGCCGACGCCGGCTACGTGATCCTGCCGCCGCTCGCCGCCGCCGTCTTCGCCAAGGCCGGGCGAGCGCCGCTCGCGGGACTTGCCGCGGTCACCTTCGGCGTCGCCGGCGGCTTCAGCGCGAACCTCCTGCTCACGAGTCTCGATCCGCTGCTTCAGGGACTCACCGAGCAGGCCGCGCGCATCACGAATCCCGAGGCCGTCGTCGACGTGTCGTGCAACTGGTACTTCATGATCGCCTCGACCGGCCTGGTCACGCTGATCGGTTGGATCGTCTGCCGCGTGGTGACCGAGCCGCGCTTCGATCGCGCCACGATCGAGCGTCACGCGCGCACCGCGGGAATCGAAGCGACCGGTCCCGAGCGCCTGGATCCGGCCGAGCATCGTGGGCTCATCGCGGCGCTGGCGGCGGCGCTGCTCGTCGGCGCGGGAATCGCGGCGATGGCGCTCGTTCCCGGCTGGCCGCTGCACGGAAGCTACGAGCCGGTGCCCGGTCGCAGCGCGCCGGTGTGGACGGGTTCCATCGTGCCGATCATCCTCGTGGGATTCCTCGTGCCCGGCATCGCGTACGGAATGGTCACCGGCGCGGTGCGCAGCGATCGGGATGTCGCGTCGCGCATGGGCGAGACGATGGCGTCGATGGGCGCGTACATCGTGCTCGCGTTCTTCGCGGGGCAGTTCATCAAGTGGTTCGAGTACTCGAACCTCGGTCGCCTTATCGCCATCGAAGGCATCGACGCGCTGAAGCGGATGGAGCTCTCGCCGTACCTGCTCGTGACGGCGATGATCGTCATGACCTCCGGCATCAACCTGCTCATGTCGAGCGCGAGCGCGAAGTGGGCC
>VGXK01000585.1 GCA_016873355.1 Phycisphaerae bacterium
TGGGTTCGCTTCGTCACTTTCACTCGGGTTCGAGACTGCATTGGCACTCCCACAAGTTCCTCGCGAGCGCGATCGCCCGCTGAACGTCCTGCCGCTGCGTCGACTTGTCGCCTCCTACGAGCAGGATGATCAGCTCCAAGTCTCGCACCGTGAAGTCGACGCGGTATCCGGGTCCGAAATCGAGCTTCAACTCCGCGATGCCCTCGCGCACGATGCGGTACGAGCCGGGATTTCCATGCACGAGCCGATCGACGCGCACCTGGATCCGCGCGCGAGCGACGGTATCGCGCAGTCCATCGATCCATTCTCGGTATGCGGCCGTCATCCTGACTCGCACATCGGGACTGTAGCCTATGGACTACGATCGCCCAGCTGGAAGTTCCCATTCTCGTCCGGCCGAGACAATCGATCGGCGTAGGGATTTCGAATCACTCACAGCGTCGGCGCACCGAGTGTGGCCATGAGCACTCGGCCCGTCGCATCGCGCACCGCCGGCGCATCGTTCTCGACGATCAGACGGACATCATCGATCGTTGCGCGACGGCGCCTCGTCACAAGATCCTCGGGCGCCACGATCACACCGCCATCCAATGGGTAGACCTTCCACCACGGCCCCTTCGCCTTGCGCACTCGCTTGTCGTTCTGCATGGCGAGCCACGTGCGTCCCGGCCGAGGCGCACTTGAGACCACAACGCCGGCTCGAAACAGGTTGTCGACGATCAGATCGCCGGGTCGGATCACGGATCGCTTCCGCGTCGCACGCCTCAGCGTGGTCCGCTCGACGGCGAAGCGCCTCGCGAGAGGAACGATCTGCTTCTCAAGGAATCTGAGGCGCGACTCGAGCATCGACGCGTGCTTCTTCGTGGCTGCCGCTCGGACGGGGAACACGTCCTTCAGACCTGTGCCCGATCGAACCGCCGCAATCCAGTCGCGCATCGACTCGACGTACATGACCAATGCCTCGTGCGAAGTCTTCGCCCGATCGGTGACAAGGTAGGCCGATGGCAGGTCGCCCTCGATGACCCAGAGGCGCTCGGCACGCCCGCGCGTCCGAGTGACCTTGAACAGGAAGGCGGCGATCACTCCGCCGACGCCGAATCCGAGCCGATCGTCGGCGATTGACTTGCACCACGAATGGCTCGAGAGAAACTCCCGCGCGCCTCGATGCATCGTTTGAAGAAGTTCGGTGTCCTTCGCACTGTCTCCTCGCATCTCGGAGACCGGCACGAACGCCGTGGGTCGTAATCGAGCTGGCTTCGACTCTGGGCGCGCCATTCGATCCTCGAGGTAGTCAAGAGAGCGCGCCGACACATCTCGCCATTCTCACCCGCGAATGCGCGAGTGGCCGGCGTCGACGAGCGTGCGCTCCTGCGCGGCAAGCTCGAGATCGTGCGCGACCATCATGCGCACGAGCTCCGCAAGGTCCACTCGCGGCTGCCAGCCGAGCACTCGCTTCGCCTTCGACGCATCGCCGAGCAATTGATCAACCTCGGCGGGACGGAAGTACCGCTGATCGATTTCGACGAAGTCGTTCCAGTTGAGACCGACCTCCGCGAAGGCCATTTCGCAGAAGTCCTTCACCTTGATCTTGCGACCGGTGGCGATCACGAAGTCGTCGGGCTTCTCCTGCTGGAGCATGAGCCACATCGCCTCGACGTAGTCGCCGGCG
>VGXK01000586.1 GCA_016873355.1 Phycisphaerae bacterium
GATGTCGTCGATGCGGTCGTGCTCTCGGAGGTGCTCGCGGACGTCGGCGACGTCGTCACTGGATCGATCGTCGTCGAGAGATCGGTGGTGCTCGACGACGACCCCGTCGCGTCATCCGTGTCCGCCGACCCGCCCACCGGCGTGCACGCCGCCAACACCGAGATTGCCGCCCACCGCATGCACCGACTATCGCATGCGATACGGGCAGTCGTCCCCTTCGCACCGCACGTTGTGCCGCTCGGCTCCCTTGGGCGTCGCTCCCTCGGGAAAATCGTCCCGCAGCACGGCGACGCTCGCGTCGTAGTCCGCACCGAGATACCAGCGCGCCGCGAGCCCCATCACGTCGAATGCGAATCGCTCCTGCACCTTCGCTGCATTCGCCCGCAGGTCGTACGCGCCGAGCCTCCGCGCGCTCGCGGTCGCGACGTACGAGGTCTGTCGACTGCTCTCGGCGTAGAACGCATACCCGCCGGGAAACACCGCATCGAACGTCACGCGATCGTGCGGATACATCGGCGTCGCGTTGTGCAGATTCGCGACGACGACGCCTTCGCGATCGAGATGCGCGAGCAACGTCGCGTAGTACTCGCGCGTCTTCAGGTGGAATGGGACGAATACACCGCGGAACGCGTCGAGGATCACCATGTCCCAGCGCTTGTCCTTCGGCGACTGCTCGACGAACACGCGGCCGTCGGCCGCATGCGTGCGATAGCGCGGATCGTCCGGCACCTCGAAGTGCGCGCGCGCGAGCCGGATCACGTCCGCATCGATGTCGACCGCGTCGACCTCGAGCCCGGGAATCTGGCGGAACAGATAGTTCGCGAGCGTGCCACCGCCCATCCCGATCATGAGCAGGCTCTCGATCTCGGGTCGCACGAGGAAGCCCGCCATCATCGTGCGCGTGTAGTCGAGGTCGAGGGCGAGCGGCCGCCGCAGATCGAGTCGCGACTCGATGTAGTAGGTGCCGTCGACGACGAAGTACATCGTGCGGAACTCGTCGGACTCCGCGATGACGATGTGGTTGTAGGCGGAGTGCGCCTCGTCGATGATGCGCTCGCCCGTCGCGAGCCCGCGGCGCGGCAAGAGGCCCACGATCGATGCCGCGCCCGCTCCTGCGAGCCAGCGTCGGCGCGTCGTCGGCCACGAGCCCGTCACGGATCGGCACGCTCGCAAGCGCCGCCCGCCTCGTCAAGCCGCGACCCTTGCTTTGCGGTTTTCTGGCGGCCGCGAGATCCGCCGTGCTAACGGCCGGAAGAACCCTCGAGATGACGACCCCCGCCTCGCCGCCCTCCTCGCCGCGCCCGCGCATGCCGCTCGGTTGGGCCGGCGCCATGGGCCTCCTCGTCGCGTCCATCGCCGTTGCCGCGATCGGGCTCGGTCGCTTCGTCGTCCTGCCGATGCTGGTGCGGGCGCACGCGCTGGTCGATGCGAACCTCGCCCGCACGCTCGCGCAGCCGATCCACTTCCGTCTCGCAGAGATCACGCTCGCGATGACACTCGTCGCGTTCGTGCTGCTGCCGCGATGGACGCGTTCGCGCGTCGCGAGTGCGCTCGCGACGGTGCTCGTCGCCGGTGCCGCAGCGTGGCGTGCGATGCTGCTGCCGGCGCTCTACGGTGCGTGGTCGAAGGTCGATCTCGTCGCGGGTCGTCCCGTCGATCGTCTGCAGGC
>VGXK01000587.1 GCA_016873355.1 Phycisphaerae bacterium
AGAGATTCGTCGGCGTTACGCCGAAGATTTCGCACAGCGTCCGGGTGGGAACGCCGTCCACTTCGCGCAGCAGCAGCAGTTGGCGCTGCGCCGACGGCATGCGATCGAGGCAGCGCCGAAGCCTCGCGCGAGCCTCGCGGCGAGACGCGTGCTCGCCGGGATCGGGCGCGCCGGACTCGGGCGTGCGCACGGCGCGATCGGCGCGGCAGACGACGCTCGAGGGAACGGCGCCCCCACCGCCCCGCGTGGGGGCACGCGCATGGTCAAGGGCGCCCGCATGCGCGGCGGACCCCGCGTCGGCGGCCGTCGTGCGGAGTCGGCGCCGAATCAGGTCGAGCACCTTGTGCCGCACGATGCCGACGAGCCATGTGCGCTCGCTCGAGTGACCGTCGAAGCGATCCATCGACGCGAGCGCCGCGAGCAGTCCCTCCTGCACCGCGTCCTCGGCCGCGGTCGAATCGCCGAGCCGCGCGAGCGCGTAGCGGAAGAGGGCGTCGGCGTGCCGATCGACCCAGCGATCGGGTTCGAGCGCCGAGACCGTGCCCGGGCGCGATCGCGACGCAGGCGCTCGGGTCGCCGCGAGCACTCCGGGATGGCGATGGTCCTGCGAATGGGTGGGCACGGTCGCTCGTCCTGAGTCGCCCGAAGGCGTTGTTCCTTGCACCGGCATGGGCGACGCACGCTGCGATCGCCGTTCTACGACGGTTCCGGGGCGTTCGAGACCGCGTGCGGCGCCGCGGAATCGAGGCACGCGGCGATCGCGTTGACGCTCGGCCGCGGATCGCAATAGTCTGCCCGACCCGCCCAATCGGGCGGCGGCCCCCCGTGCGCATCGCCCTCATCAGCGACATTCACTCGAACCTGGCCGCGCTCGAGCGCGTGCTCGCGGACATCGACACGAAGTCGGTGGACAAGATCCTCTGCCTGGGCGACATCATCGGCTACGGGCCGGATCCAGTGGCGTGCATCGATCTCGTGGCGCAGAAGTGCGAGTGGTGCCTGATGGGCAACCACGACTTCGGCGTGCTCTACGAGCCGACGAATTTCAACGCCGCCGCCGAGGCCGCCGCCTACTGGACGCGACAGCAGATCGAGCAGGCGGCGCGGCAGAGCCGCGAGGAAGGCGTTCGTCGCTGGGAATTCCTCGGGCGCCTGAAGGTGCGAGTGCTCTTCGATCAGTACCTCTGCGTGCACGGCTCGCCGCGGCGGCCGATCAACGAGTACCTCTTCCCCGAGGACGCGGTGAACAGCCCGGTGAAGATGCAGCAGGTCTTCGAGCGAGTCGACCGCGCGTGCCTCGTGGGACACACGCATGTTCCGGGCGTCTTCACGAACGAGCCCGACTTCTACACGCCGTCGGATCTGGACGGCGTCTACACCTTCCGCGAGGGCGAGAAGGCGATCGTCAATCCCGGCTCCGTCGGTCAGCCGCGCGACCTCGATCCGCGCGCAAGCTATGTGGTGCTCACCACCGACAACGGCGCCGCGAGCAAGGTGGAGTTCGTGCGGGTCGAGTACGACATCCAGACGACGGTGGACAAGATCCACGCCATTCCGCAGCTGCACGATTGGCTGGGGGATCGGCTGCTCGAGGGCCGCTAGGCCGGAACTCCGCGCATGACTCCCGCGATCCGACGCGCCGTGGTGACGAC
>VGXK01000588.1 GCA_016873355.1 Phycisphaerae bacterium
ACGAACGGCTGCGCGGACGCGTGGCGATCATCCTGACCACCGACCACGGCGGCGGCCAGCCGCCGCGCACGCACACCGACATCACGGCGCCGTGCAACTTCGTGGTGCCGTTCCTGGTGTGGCTCGGCAACGATCGCGCGGCCCTCGACCTGTATGCGATCAACCCCGCAACGCGCACCCGACCATCTCCCGCGATTCTTCCTGGCAATTCCGTCGATCCTCCGCCGATCCGGAACGGCGAGATGGGAAATCTCGCACTTCAGCTTCTCGGGCTGCCATCGATCGCCGACAGCGCGCATGATGTGAAGCAGGATCTGAGGCTCGCGCCGATCGACGACGTTCCCGCGGCAATGCCGCAGACGACGCGTCGTTTCGCCGATGAGCACTTCGAGGAGGCGCCGACACGATCATGGAGCTTCGAACGGACGACAACGACCCTCATGGACGAACAGTGCGTGACGGAGGCGAACGGCGCTTCCCGTGCGCGGAGCGGATCGAGCGCCTCGAGCGCAGCGCGAGCTCCGAACGATGCCCGCGCCGAGATCGACGCGGACGCATGGCGCGAGTCATCGCGCTCGCGGCGCCGCTGGCGCTGAGCGCCGCCTCCGCGGCGCAGATGCCGGAGACGATCTCGCCCGAGCAGCTGCGCTTCTTCGAGTCGAAGATCCGGCCGGTGCTCATCGAGCACTGCTACGGCTGCCACTCGAACCAGGTGGCGCGGCCGAAGGCGGGACTGCTGCTCGACACGCGCGACGCGATGCTTCGCGGCGGGCGCGGCGGCCCCGCGATCGTGCCCGGAGATCCCGAGTCGAGCCCGCTCATCCTGGCGATCCGATACGACGATTCCGATCTGGCGATGCCGCCGAAGGGCGCGCTGCCGGAGTCGGTCGTGGCCGACTTCGTGGAGTGGGTGCGGCAGGGCGCGCCCGATCCGCGGGAGTCGCCGACGTCGCGAAGCGGCACGGACGACGGAGGTGCGACGGCGCGCGGCTCGAGCAATGGCGCGGGCGGCGCCGACGGCGCGTCGAACGAGTCGAGCGAGGGCTATCGCTCCTGGACCGGCAAGGATCCGAAGACGCATTGGGCGTTCCAGAAGGTCTCGGCGCCGGCGGTGCCGGAGGTGAAGGACGCCTCGTGGCCCAGGTCGGACCTCGATCGCTTCGTGCTCGCGGGACTCGAGCAGAAGGACCTGAAGCCGGTCGGCGACGCCGATCGGCGCACGCTGCTGCGTCGATTGAGCTTCGATCTCATCGGACTGCCGCCGACGCCCGAACAGATCGACGCGTTCGAGAAGGACAAGCGAGCGGACGCGCTCGAGCGCGTGGTCGACGAGCTGCTCGCGTCGCCTCACTTCGGCGAGCGCTGGGGCCGCCACTGGCTTGATGTGGCGCGGTACGCCGAGAGCAGCGGCAAGGAGACGAATGTCCTCTACCCGCATGCGTATCGCTACCGCGACTACGTCGTGCGCGCGGTGAATTCCGACGTGCCGTTCGATCGATTCGTGACGGAGCAGATCGCGGGCGATCTTCTCCCCGCATCGAACGACGACGAGCGGGCGTGGAATCTCATCGCCACCGGGTATCTCGCGGTGGGAAGCAAGGGCCACAACACGCGCGGGCGCCAGCAGTTCGCCATGGATCTCGCGGACGAGC
>VGXK01000589.1 GCA_016873355.1 Phycisphaerae bacterium
CGTGCTTGAAGTCGGGCCGGAGGAGCTCGTCCCGCTCGTCGATCGGCAGGTCGAAGTTCACGCCGTCGCCCATCATCACCAGCTTGATCTGGCTGCGCTCGGTGGCTCGGACATCCAGGCGGCCAAAGCTGCGCACGCCGCGGCCGGCGTTGTGGATGGAGCGCGGCGACGGCGGACTGAGGAATCGATCCGACATGAAACCTGTCAGGTTCACGTAATATCCGACGCGATCCGTTCGCCCCCCGAATTCGCCGCCGGCGTTGTGCCGCCGCGCCGACCCCACGCCCAGCGTGACCGAGCCTCGGTTCCTGACCGTGAAGCCCGACTTCGTGACGACGTCCAGGATCCCGCCGAATCGGTTGCCGTACTCGGCGGGAAAGCCGCCAGTCATGACGTTCATCGACTCGATGTAGTCGACGCCGAGTCCAGGGGAGAACACCGCGTGCGTGTTCTCCCAGAACTGCACGCCGTTGATCGACGGATTCAGCGCCACTTCATGGCCGCGGATGTGCACGAAGTCGTCGTGGCCGCGGATCATGCCTGGTGCCGCAGTCACGATGGCGTCCGGAAGGCTTGTCTGCTGTGTCAAGGGAAGCTCGGCAAGCCGTTCCGCCGTGAGGTGCGTCGAGTCAGGAGAGAAGACGGACAAGATCGACTGCGCGGTGACCTCCACCGCTTCCTGTACCGGACGGAGGGCCAGCGCCACGTCGATGTTGAGTGTTTCGCGCGGCCTCAGCGAGAGCCGGTATCGCCGCTCCTGAAACGTGCTGTGGGTGACCGTCAGCACGTAGTCGCCAGGGACGAGCCGCGGGAAGACGAAACGCCCATCTGGCGGAGTCGTCACCTGTAATGGTGCCGGCAGGGCGGCGCCCTCGAGGGCGACCACGGCGCCCGGCAGCGCGGATCCGTCTGCCTGGGCCGTCACGATGCCGTGAACGGCCGCTTCGCCCTGTGCGAGCGCGCGAGGAGCTGCGCTCAGCACAAACGCGATTACCAAGAGCAGAACGTGCATGGAGTCCGGCTTTATCCGGACGATCGTTAAACCTCGTCGATGCATGGGCCCTCTCTCACATCGCCGCAAGGCGATGACTGCTGAAACGTGACGAGAGTGGGGCTATGCGCGAGGAGGGGGCGGTTCCGGAGGGACGATCCAGTTCGCCGGAAACGGCGAACGATATCCGATCGAATCAGGCGACGGCGAAGCCAGCGATGCCACGATGACGGTGGGCATCACGAGCGAACCGAGCAGCGAGACGGCCAGCGTGGCCAGGTCGTGCGATGTCCCTCGCATCCGGCATCGGCTCGAGTCCGTCGGCTTCCCGTGCATCGGACACGAACCGTGGTCCACGCCGTGCGCGCAGGTGCAGATGAGGTCTGAGGGAGGAGTTCCTGCGAGGGCAAGCATTGCGGGTCCCGTCATCACCAGCAGGTGCACCGCCAGCCACGCGGCGGTGAGTGAGACGAGGACGGACCGGAGCCTCGACACGTTCGACAAGCTTAGAACCGACGCCGCAGCGGGTCAAGGTAACGTATCGCGCCATGGTAAGTGTTACCGAGCGGGGCATCGTCGCGCCAGAAATTGGGTTACCCATGAAAGGACGACTTCATGGGAGCGACGGTGGGACCACAGGCGAGACGAGAGTATCTGGC
>VGXK01000590.1 GCA_016873355.1 Phycisphaerae bacterium
TCGGCACGGGCCTCGCGGCGGTCGTGAGCTCGACGCAGACGGTGAGCGTTCCCGCGGTGCTCGCGGCGACGCTCGGATTGCAGACGCTGACGCTCCTGGCGTGGATCGCGGCGCTCGTGCCGGGCCTCGGGTCGCTGCTGCGACGCGCCATGTCGCCGCTCGTGGCGGGTCCGATGCGCACGCTCGGGTCGCTGCGGGATCTCGCGGCGAGCGCGGGCGCCGCGGCGCTTCCCGATGCTGCGGCCGATTGGTCGCGCCGTCGAACACGACGCATGGCGATCGATCACGCGGCGAGGATCGCGGCGACGAATGCGCTCGCGCTGGCGTACGACCCGCGTCGCTCGAATCTCACGGCGCTCGTGTACGGCGTCTGGTCGAACCTTGCGTGGGTGATGGCGAACGCCCTGATGATCGGGCTGCTCTCGCTTCACCTGCTCGGCAGCCGGAACTACACGCTGCACTCGGGTCTGCTCAGCCCCGAGGTCACTCGGGCGTGGATCGAATCGATGCTCGCGATGCTCGACACGATCATGCCCGCCGCCATGCTGCCGGATGCGGCGGCGCTGGCGCGCGCAAGCGTCGAGCCGGCGGGCGTGGCGACCGACAGCTGGAAATGGGGATCGATGCTCGTCTGCTCGGTCATCGTGTTCGGCTGGTTTCCGCGCTGTGCCGCACTCTGCGCGTCGACGCTCTGGCTGCGAACGGCGCGGCGACGGTGGCGAATCCCGTGGCACGACCGGGCGATGGGGCCGACTCGCGCCGTGATCGAGGCGGCGAAGCCGCCGACGACGGTGGTGGCGACCGAGCGCAGCGGCACGGCGGCGTCGGTGCGCGGCACGACGGTGCGTTCGGCGGACGGCGCGTACTCCGCGGCGAGCCGCGCCGAGGCGCCCGCGCTGCTGCGGATCGGCGGCGTCACGCCGTGGACGCCGACGCGCGCAGCGACGGCGCTCGGCTCGCTCGAAGAGGGCGGACTCGCCGGCGCCGAAGCGATCGCGGCGCGGATCCGCGGCGAGCGCCTGGGCCCGATCCTTCTGCTCGTCGATCTTTCGAGCGCGCCTCGACGCGGCGTGATCGACTATCTGTCGCCGATCGTGGACGCGGCGCCGTGCGCGGCGGTGCTCTCGGAGGGTGCGCGGTTGCGACGCGGCATGATCGATGCGGACTTCGCCACCGTGGTGCGCTCGTGGCGTTCGCTGCTCGAGCAGGCGGGTGCGGTGCAGGTGCATGAGCTCGACCTGGGATTGCGCACGTCCGCAAGCGGCGCCATGCTCGAGGCGCTCGTGAGCGGACACGCGGTGCGGCCCACGGCGGCCGGCCGTTTGTCGCGGGCGTTCGAGCGCATCGGCGATGCCGAGCGGGATCTCGCCCAGCGGATTCCGCGCGCGGCGGAGGAGCGGCAGCTCGTCGACTCGCTCGGAACGATCTACGGAATCGAGCGCTTGAGCGAGCGGGCGCCGTTCGTGCTGCGACTCGGCGCGGACGACCGTGCCGCCTGGCACTCGGGGCTCGATCAGGCTCGGCACGCCGTGACCGGAGGGCCGGCGCTCAAGGAATCGGCGCTCGGCGAGTCGGCGAGGCGAGAGCTGCTCGCGAGCGCGACGCAACTTGCGGTCGAGCTCGAGTTCCAGGGTTGCGGCGAGGTGGCG
>VGXK01000591.1 GCA_016873355.1 Phycisphaerae bacterium
ACGACCCCTCGCGTATCGTTCGCTCCTCGATGCAGATCTCGTCGCGCATTTCGCGGATGAAGGAGTCGGCCACGCTCGCCACCGGCGCGAAGGCGGCGGCCATGAAGGCGCGCGGCATCGATGTTGTCAACCTCTCGGGCGGCGAACCCGACTTCGTCACGCCCGAGCCGATCCGCGAGGCGGCGAAGAAGGCGCTCGACGCCGGTCGCACGAAGTATGCGCCCACGCCCGGCGATCCCGCCGTTCGCGAGGCGATCGCCGCCAAGTTCAAGCGGGAAAACGGAATCGAGTGCAGCGCGGCGCATGTCACCGTCTGCGCCGGCGCCAAGCACGCCATGTACATGGTGCTCCAGGCGCTCGTCGAGCCGGGCGCGGGAGACGAAGTGATCCTGCCGACCCCCGCATGGGTGAGCTACCGGCCGATCATCGAGCTTGCCGGCGCCCGCTGCGTGGAGGTGCCGAGCTCGGTCGACACGCGCTTCCGTCTCGACCCCGCCGCCATCGAACGCGCGATCACGCCGAAGACCGTCGGCCTGGTGCTCAACTCGCCGTCGAATCCGTGCGGCACCGTGAGCTCGCCCACGGATCTGAAGGCGCTCGTCGACATGCTCGTGCGGCACCCGCGCGTGACGATCATGAGCGACGAGATCTACGAGAAGCTCATCTACCCCGAGATCACCCCCGGACTCTCGCATTGGTCGCCGGGCTCGGATCCTCGCGTGGCGGAACGAACGATCACGGTGAACGGTCTGAGCAAGGCGTACGCCATGACCGGATGGCGCCTGGGCAGCATCGTCGCGCCGGGGGACGGCGGCCGCTTCATGAAGGAGCTCATCAAGCTCCAGGGGCAGATGACGAACTCCGTGCCGAGCGCGTTCATGCCTGCGATCATCGAAGCGGTCGTGCACGGAGCCGCGAGCGTGGAGTCGATGCGTCGCGTCTTCGCGTCGCGCGCGAAGCGGCTGCACGAGCGGCTCTCGAAGATCGACCGATTGCGAACCGTCGCGTCCGACGGCGCGTTCTACGCGTTCCCCGACATGTCGCGCTGCATGGGCTTGACCTCGAAGGGCGGCACGCGCATCGACTCCGCGCAGTCGTTCGCGGACGCGCTGCTCGAGGAGGCGCATGTCGCCGTCGTGGCAGGGGAGGACTTCGGCGAATGCGCCCGCGCCCACGTTCGCATCAGCTTCGCGTGCGGCGATGCCGAGATCGATCGTGGGTGCGAGCGGCTCGCGGAGTTCGTGGCGGGATTGCGCTAGCGAACTGCGCGGCGGCTCCGGTTGCCCAATGAGCGGCTCCTCTTCATCCGCAGCGGTCTGGCGGGCTGCGACTTCGTGTGGCGTTGTCGGGCTCCATCGGCGGATCCTTCAGATCCGCCTGCTTCGCCCTCCGCGCCACACTCGTCTCGCCAGCGCCAGTCCGCTGCGCCTGAATCGTCGCCGCTCAAGCCGCCGAGTTGAGGTCGGGATGACGCAGCGCGCTTCGCGCTGCGCATCCCGACCGAGTGTTTGAGGCGGCCGGGCAACCGGAGCCGCCGCGCAGTTCGCTAGCGCAATCCCGCCACGAACTCCGCGAGCCGCTCGCACCCACGATCGATCTCGGCATCGCCGCACGCGAAGCTGATGCGAACGTGGGCGCGGGCGCA
>VGXK01000592.1 GCA_016873355.1 Phycisphaerae bacterium
CCGCGAACACGGCGAACGCGGTCGGATGCTCCGAAGGGCTCCCCAGCGTCCACGACACCAGTCGATCGGTGCCGACGAAGTACGCGAGGAAGGTGTTCGCAAGGTGCGCGCTCACGAGCACGAACGCGCCGTACATCGCGAGCAGGCGCCACGCGGGCACCCGTGCGTTCCGTTTGCCCCAGGCGCCTGCCATGAAGAAGCGCTCGAGCGGCCGGTAGACGAACTCCATGTACACCGTCTGCGGACACGCCCATCCGCACCAGGCCCTGCCGACGAGCGCCGTCAGCAGGAAGATCGCGGTGAAGATCGCGAGCACCAGCAGCGCGAGCAGCAGCGTGTCGGTCGGCCTGAAGACGGTGCCGAAGAAGGTGAAGCGGCGCGACACGACGTCGAGCAGGATCGGCGGCTGTCCCCCGATTCGAATCCACGGCAGCGCGGCGAAGACGACGATCAGGATCCATCCGATCGCGCGGCGCCGGCGCCAGAGCGCGCCCGGCGCCAGGCGCGGCGACAGCCACCGACGCGTGCCGTCCGGATTGAGCGTCGAGAGCACCGGCTCGTCCGCGAGCGGAAGATGGAAGTCGCTGGACATCGAGGGACGCACGGACATCGGAGGCGGACGGTGGTTCAGTTGGCGTCGGTGGTCCTCGCCGCCGGCGCCTTCGCGGCTCCGGGCGCCGGGGTCGCGCCGCCCGCGCCGTCACCGGTCGCGGCGGGCGGCGGCGTCCACGCCGGCCACGGCGGAATCGCATTTCCCTGCGGCGCCTTCGCGGCGGCGGGCTTCGTGCCGCGAAGCGACGCGATGTACGCCGCGAGCACCACCATCTGCGGCTTGCCGAAGGTCTTGCTCCAGGCCGGCATTCCCTTCGGCACCGAGCCGTCGTGGATCACCGTGTAGAGATCCTCGATCTTCTTGACGTTGAGGAAGTGATCGTCCGTCAGGTTCGGTCCGGTGTTGCCGCCGCCGTCCGGCATGTGGCACACCGCGCAGTTGGCGCGGAAGAGCACGCGCCCCGTGATCATGAGCTTCTCGTCGTGGCCGAGGCGCAGCAGCGTCGGCGCGTCGGGCTCGATGTCCCCGAGCTGCTTCGCCATCACCTCGAAGAAGGCGGCGGTCTCGGCGTCGTAGGACTGCTCGAGCGTTTCGCCGACGCCGACCGTGTAGTACATGAAGTACGGCACGCTGAAGAGGAACGTGAGCAGGAAGATCCAGTTCCACCAGGGCGGCACCGGGTTGTCGAACTCCTCGATGCCGTCGTACTGGTGGTCGGTGATCGGCGTCGTCTGCGGAGCGCTCATGGAGCTCGCTTCTCCTTCGATTCACGGAACGGTGCGGGTGCGCCGGCCGAACTCGAGCCGGATGTCGACCTGCTCGAGTCGGCGCGGGGGCTCTCGTCGAGCGGAATCTCCGCGTCGCGGCGCCAACGGGATCGCGGCGTGAGCCAGAGCCACACGAGGATTCCGACGAAGAGCAGGACCGCGACGACGAGCGCCACCTGCGACAGCATGGAACCTGCGACCGCGATCACGGCTTGGCCTCGGGCGCCGACGACGGTCGCGCGGCGCTGGCGATGTTCGGCGCCGCCGTGCTCGTCGCGGGCGCGGCGACGGGCGCCGGCGTGCTCGGCGCCGGCA
>VGXK01000593.1 GCA_016873355.1 Phycisphaerae bacterium
TGCTCGCGCCAGCCCGTGCCGAGCGCCTGCAACTGCTCGCGGTAGTAATTGGTTCCTTCGGCGCCGATCTCGACCCACACGGTGGTCGGCCGATCGCCCTGCTTCTGGATTCCGGGCGTGTTCGGCTTGAGCTCGGCGATGATGCGCGCGTCCTCGAGCACCACCGAGTCCGGCACCACCAGGTCCTGCTTGACGTAGAGGGCCAGCTTGTCGAAGGTGAGCTGCTGGCCTCGAATCGTGCCCTGCGTGAGCACCATCGAGAGAAGCACGACGATGACCGCCACCACGAGCCAGGTGGCGGTGTTGCGCTTGGGGCGCGGCGGCTGACCGCCCGGACCCGGACCGCCGGCGGGGGGGCCGCCCGATCCCTGCGGGCCGGGCTTCTGAGGTTCGTTCGGGCTTGGAGGCATTCGTGGATTCGGCGAACGGTTCAGGTCGAGCTGCGACTACCAGTCGGCCTGCATGGAGGCCACGATATCCGCGGCCATCTGCTGTACGGCATTGAAGCCTCCGAGATCGATCGGCTCGGTCTGCGGCAGGCTGGAGATGAAGGTGCCGCTTCCCGAGAAGCCCTGCCGCGAAACGATCGGCTTCCCGGTCCTCATGTCGACCCACTCGTAGTCGACCGTCACCTGCATCACCATTTCCTCCGAAAGACCCGTGGCGAGGCTCTTGGAGAGCTCGCGAAGCTTCACATGGCGGATCGAACCGCGGAGAACGGTATCCGCCTTCGCCGGCGAGGTCACGCGGTAGGGCGTGGACTGTTGAATCTCCTTCACGATCGCGTCCGTGAGATTGCGGCTGATGTCGCGCTCGTAGGTCTTGTTCTCGAAGATGGGCACCGCGACCGTCCGGTACCCCTGCGGGTGCGCCGATTGCATCGACCAGCCGTCGGACGGATCCTTGGCGCAGCCGGTGAGCGGCGCGCCGGCAACGACAAGCGCGGACGCGGCAACGAGCGCGGTGAATCGGCCACGCCGCGCCGCGCCGCTCGCTGCCGCGCACCATCGAGCAAGGATCGCTCTCGTGTTCATCGCCGCGACGAAGCGTACCGGGAACGTGCGAGCAAGACGGATCGGGAGAATCCGTGGGTCGATGCGCACGCCTTGGCGTCACGGGAAGCGGGGTCCATGCTGGCACGTACCCGATGCCGAGACGCACGTGAAGCCCGAACAGGTCATTCACTGCAACCCGAACATTCACAGCGGTGCGCCCGTGTTCGTCGGCACGCGCGTTCCGCTGCGGAATCTCATCGACTCCATCGAGGGTGGCGACACGCTCGACGAGTTCCTCACGGACTTTCCTTCGGTGACGCGCGATCAGGCGATCGCGGCGCTCGAGATTGCATGGGAGGCGATCCGATCCCGTGCGGCTGCTGCTTGACGAGTGCGTGCCATGCACGCGTGCCGGGGAATTCTCCGGGCATTGAAGTTCGCCTGGTCGCCGACCCGGGGTGGCAATCGATTGAGAACGGCACGTTGCTCGCGACGATGCGAAAACACGGCGTCGCCGTCCTCGTTGCCGTGGACCGCGACCTCGAGCTCGGTCGGACGTTCGAATTCGTGAAGGACCCAGCGGTGCCGCGCGAATCAGGGGCCGGCCCGGCTCTCCGTGACCGTCGAT
>VGXK01000594.1 GCA_016873355.1 Phycisphaerae bacterium
GAGACCCGCCCACATTCCGGCGCCGTCGCGCTGCTCGAGCAGCACGCGCCCGCGGCGCTCGATCACGAACGCCTCCACGACCACGGTCGGCCGAACCGCTCGCGGCGGCGCGGTGGGAATCGAGTCCGCTCGCCGCTGCGTTCGCGCGCGGCACTCGCCTCGCAGCGGACACTCGCCGCACTTGGGATTCGACGGCGTGCAGACGAGCGCCCCGAGCTCCATCAGCCCCTCGTTCAGGCGCCCGGGGCGTCGCGCCGCATTCACGAGCGCCTCCGCCTCGCTCCAGCAGCGCCGCACGGCGCGCGAGTCGCGCATCGGCCGGCGCTCGCCGAGCACGCGCAGCAGCACGCGCGAGACGTTTCCGTCGACGATCGGCACGCGCTCGCCGTGCACGATGCTCGCCACGGCGCCCGCCGTGTAGCGCCCGACCCCCGGAAGCGTCGCCAACTCCTGCGCTCGCGCCGGCACGCGCCCGCCGAAGTCGCGCTCGATCGCTCGCGCCGCCTCGCGCAGCAATCTCGCGCGCCGGTAGTAGCCCAGCCCCTGCCACAGTTCCAGCACATCGCGCTCGCTCGACTCCGCCAGCGCTCGCGGCGTCGGAAACCGCGTCATGAACGACTCGAAGCGCTCTTCGACCCGCGAGAGCTGCGTCTGCTGCGACATCACCTCCGAGACGAGCGATCGCCACGCGGTGCGCCGGCGTCGCCACGGAAACGGCCGCGCCCGGCGCTCGAACCAGCGTTCGATCCGGCCTGCCGCCCGTGCGTGCCAGTTCTTGCGGGTCGTGGAGATGGGCCATACTCTACGGGCATGAAGCTGTTCTACACCCTCGAGGAAGCGGCGCAGAAGCTCGGCAAGAGCACGGACGAAGTGCTCGCAATGGCCCGCAGCGGCCAGCTCCAGGAGTTTCGCGACAAGGACAAGCTGATGTTCAAGGTGGAGTCGATCGACCTGCTCGCCGGAGGCGACGAGGAGATCAAGATCGACGACCTCAAGCTCTCCGACAGTTCGGCCGGCGCCGGCGGATCGAGTCTGGGCCTCGGCGGAACGGACGCGCCGGAACTGTCGGGCGCGAGCAACAAGTCGGGGACCGGAAGCAGGTCCGGCACGGGAGGCAAGTCGGGTACGCGCGGCGGCGACGACATCGGCCTGATGGATTCGGGCGACACGAGCGCCAAGGGACAGAAGGCCGGCGGCAGCGCCTTCGACAGCATGGGCAGCGTCGCGGGCAGCAGCGTGCGCCCCGGCCAGCGCATGAACATCGAGACCGTGGGATCGGGAAGCGGCATTCTCGATCTCACGCGCGAATCGGACGACACGACGCTCGGCGCCGAGATCCTCGATCAGGCGTTCCAGAGCGACGACGCGCCGGAGCCGCTGCCGAACGCGAGCGGCCTCTTCGAGCGCGGAGAGGGAGAGAGCGGCGGCAATCTCGTCGGCGCGGGCGCCACGGCGGGAATCGCGCCGATGCCGCTTGGGCTCGTCGCCGAGACCTACGACGGCGCCTGGTCGGGAGTCGGCGTGGCCGGCATGGTCGCGGCGCTCATCGGTCTCGTGGCGATGGCGCTCGTGGTACTGGTGGCGATCAGCGGCGGCACCTCGCCGCTCGCCCGCATGTTCA
>VGXK01000595.1 GCA_016873355.1 Phycisphaerae bacterium
CTCTAGCGCGGGAAGCCCGCGGCGCGCCTTCGCCAGCAGGTGCTGCTCGGCGTCGGCGGCGTCCTGGCCCTCGACGCGCTCGGCGAACGGCCGACCGTCTTCCACTTGAACGAGGGCCACGCCGCGTTCGCGTCGCTTGCGCGAACCGCGGCGCTCGTGCGGCGCGGCCGCTCGCTGGAAGAAGCGATGGTTCTCGTGCGACGCTCGACCGTCTTCACGACGCACACGCCCGTCGCGGCGGGACACGATCGCTATGAGCCGAGGCTCGTCGTTCGCGCGCTGCGCCAGGTGGTGCGCGACCTGAAGATGAGCGACGAAGCGCTGCTGGCGCTCGGCGGCGAGCACGGCGAGGCGAAGGAGCCGTTCTGCATGACCGCGCTCGCGCTGCGGCTCGCCGAGCACGCCAACGGCGTCGCCGCGCTGCACGGACGGGTCACGCGCGAGATGTGGATGCACCTCTACGACCGCCGCGATCCCGCGCAGGTGCCGATCGGTCACGTCACGAACGGCGTGCACGTGGCCACCTGGACGGATCCGACCGCAAGGGCGTTCTGGCGCGACGAGGCCGGAATCGACTTCTCGGTGCCGGCGGTCGACCGGGATCCGTGGCCGGACGCAGCGCGCGTGGATCCGGGCCGGCTCTGGGCGCTTCGCTGCCGATGGCGGAGCCGCCTCGTGCTCGAGGCGCGCCGCCGTCTCGCGCACCAGGCGCAGCGCCAATGCGCCGATGCGGACGAAGTGCTGCGGGCGTCGCAGTTCCTCGACGAGTCGGCGCTCACGATCGGCTTCGCGCGGCGATTCGCCACCTACAAGCGAGCGCCGCTGCTCTTCACCGACGCCGACCGGCTCGCGAAGATCGTCGCCGACGCGGATCGCCCGGTGCAGTTCGTCTTCGCCGGCAAGGCCCATCCGCGCGATACGGAAGGACAGGCGTTCCTCCGGCAGGTGCACGCGATGACGCTGGATCCGCGCTTCCGTGGTCGCGTCGTCATGCTCGAGGAGTACGACATGGGACTGGCGCGGCTGCTCGTGAGCGGCTGCGACGTCTGGCTCAACACGCCGCTCCGACCGCACGAGGCGAGCGGCACGAGCGGCATGAAGGTGGCCGCGCACGGCGGCATCAATCTCTCGATCCTCGACGGCTGGTGGCCGGAAGGCTTCGACGGCCGCAACGGCTGGGCGATCGGCGACGGCCAGGAGCCGCCGGCGGAGGATGCCGAAGGTCGCCGCCGCCGCGACGAAGAGGACGCGAAGTCGCTCTACGCGCTGCTCGAGCGCGAAGTGATTCCCGAGTTCTTCGACCGCTCGACCGGCGGCGTACCCGAGCGCTGGATGGACCGGGCTCTTCGAAGCGCCGCAACGATCCCCGGCCGATTCGGCGCGCATCGAATGGTGGCCGAGTATCTCGTCAAGGCGTATCTGCCGGCGCACGGAGGACCGGCGGCGGCGGAGCGCGCCTGAGTCGTCGTTCCGGCACGATCGCGTTCACGCCGACCTGCGCACAGAAAGGAGGCCGGACGCCGCGGTGCGGCGCCCGGCCTCGAGTACAAGCGTTCCCGATCGATCGATCAGGCGGCTCGGCGCCGTCTCGAGATCGCGCCGGCAAGTCCCGCG
>VGXK01000596.1 GCA_016873355.1 Phycisphaerae bacterium
GCCTCCAAGCAGAGCGCAACGACGACCGCGAGTCGAAGCGTCGCCGGCGTGACGATGCTCCAGGTCGAGAATCGAAACGGGGCGGTGACCGTGAGCGAGGACGCCACGGCCGCCGGCCTCGAGGTCCGCGCCGAGATCCGTTGCTGGGCGGCCACGCAGCAGGAAGCGGACGATCGCGCCAAGGCGGCCCGGCTCGTGACCGAGGTCGAACCGAACGGCAAGGGGCTCGTGCGCGTGGAGTTCCCCGAGCCGAAGTCGTCGCAGGATTCGGCGACGATCGAGATCCGCGTCGGAGCGCTGGTCGACCTCGACCTCCGCACGACGAACGGTGCGATCACGGTGAGCGGTTTCAACTGCCCGCTCGAGGCGAGGACGAGCAACGGAGCCGTCGAGACCTCAGGGCATTCCGGAACGAGCTCGATCGAGACCTCGAACGGACGCATCGTGGTCCAGAGCGCGGGAGGCCCCGTCGACGCGACGACGTCGAACGGCCGAGTGGAAGTGGTGCTCGCGCCCGGCAATGCGTCGAGCGTGGATGCGTCGACGAGCAACGGCTCGATCGAGATCGTCGCCGACGCCGCGTGGATCGGCACCGTCACGGGCAACACGTCGAACGGCCGCGTGACGCTCGACGTTCCCGACGGGACCGGCAAGTCGCGCCGCGTGTCGGGAACGAACGCCGCGACCACCTCGGTGGGTCAGGGCGACTCGACGATCAAGGCCCGCACGAGCAACGGCACGGTCACGGTGCGCGTGGGCGGCTGAGCCCCCTCGAGCGGCACGCCGTCACGAGTCGGCGCGGCGAGCCCTCCAGGCCGCCGCGTCGATCACGAAGACGACGCTTTCGAGTCCCGTGTCGTCGCGGCGCGTCCCCGAGCGCACGCCGCCGATGCGCTCGACCGCCGTCTGCGATCGGATGTTGTTCGGCCCGACCAGGAAGAGCACGCGATCGACGAAACGGAACGCGTGGTCGAGCAGCAGGCGCTTCATCTCATGGTTGAAGCGACCGCCCCAGTGTGCGCGGGTGAGAAAGGTCCAGCCGATCTCGACCTCGCGCTTCCCGGGATCGAGGCCGTGGAAGCGCGTGGAGCCGATGATCCGGCCGGTGGCGCGTTCGATCACCGCGAACGCGCCGCGCGACGCGATGCCGCCGTCGAAGTAGGTGCGGAAGACCTCGCGCCGCCAGCGATCGTGCTGCGGATGCTGCTCCCAGATGAGCGGATCGTTCGCGGCGGCGTGCAGCGCCTCGAAGTCGTGCTCGCGCAGCGGGCGCAGGAGCACGAGATCACCTTCGAGCGTCGGTTGAAGATCGACCGCGGCGAGCGGCGTCGGCGCGGACGCGGGCTTCGGCGAAACGGGCGACTCGTTCGATGAACGCGGATGTGGCATCGAGACGCTCGTCGAATCACGCCCCGAGCGCCGCCACCATCGCCACGGCGTGAAGGCAAAGGAACGCGAAGGGGAGGAGCAGCACGAGCTCGACGGAATGGACGATGACGCTGCTCGTGCGCCACGAGAGCGAAGGTCGGATCGACTCGACCGGCGTCAATCCGCACTCGGGGCAGGGGTGAAGGTCGTGCGTCGTCGCCCGGAGCCTCGGGTATCCA
>VGXK01000597.1 GCA_016873355.1 Phycisphaerae bacterium
GCCGCCGGCTCCCGGCGCGCTCGGCGACTTCCACGGGTGGTCATGAAGCTTCGTGACGGCGATCTCGGGCATGCGTCTCTCCGCTCACTCGCTGCTCATGCCCAGACGCCGATCACCGACCAGCGCTCGCCGCCGTGATGCAGCAGCCACAGCCAGCGCCCGTCGTCGGTGCGCACGCGCCAGCGATCGTCCTCTTCGCCACCGACACCACCGCGATCAACGCCACCACTCTCACCGCGATCAACGCCACCACTCTCACCGCGATCGACGCCACCGCTGCCGGCATGATCCCTGTTGCCATTGCCGTTTCCGTTGCCACCGCGATGCCCCGACGCGCCCATCCACCAGCGAGGCGCGTGCCGCTCCGGCCCGTCGCACTCCAGCACGCGACCGCCGCCGCCGGCCCAGCGCACCGCCATCGGCCGCATCGCGCGCGGCGCGGCATCCGGCGTGCCGAGATGCTCCGCCGTCACTTCCGCCGACAGCGCTTTCGAGAACACGACCGTCGGCCGGTACGGCTCGATCGCGCGCGAATCATCGCTCGACTTCCACGCCGCACCGTGTTCGAGCCGCGAAATCGACTCGTACCCGAACCGCGAAATCGACTCGTGCCCGAGTCGCGAGCGGAACTGATCGATCATCTCCGCCACCGCGCGATCGTCCTCGCCGTGCTCGGCGCCGGCGCGCCCCGCGTCCGCCGCGCTCCATCGCCCCTGCTCGAGCGACAGCGGCGCGTCGAGCAGCGAGCGCAAGCGCACGCCTTCCACGCCGTAGCCGAGGTTCACTCGCTCCAGTCGCGGACGCAGCAGCGTCCAGAGATGTTTCGCGCGACGCGACGGCCGCCCCAGCGTCAGCCGCTCCACGATCGGCAGCGCGTCGATGCGATCGAGCGAAAGTTCCAGCAGCCGCACGCCCCGCTGCCGTCGCGCCAGGCGCAGGCAGAAGCGATCGAGCAGTTGCACCACCGCCAGTTCGATCGCCTCCGGCTGCGTGGTGGCGCCGTCGAACGCGAGTTCGCATTCGATCGGCGCCGCGTGCGGCAGCGGATGGAAATCCTCCACGCATTCGCCGCGCATCGCGTCCAGGGCGTGGCGCAGCTCGGGGCCGAAGCGATCCGCCGCGCCGCCTCGCGGCAGCATCAGCGCGTGGCCGATGCGCGTCACGTTGATCTCGCGCAGCGAATCGACGAGATCCGCCGAGAGCCGAAGCGTCCAGAGCGGAAGCGGCGAGAGCAGCTCGAGCGATTCGGCGCGATCGGCCGGAACCACGCGGCACGGCCACGCGATGCTCGCCGCCAGCGCCGCTCGCTGCGTGGACGCGATCGCCACCTGCGCGTGAATGCCGCGCCGATGCAGGTCCCGCAGCACGCGCGCCGCGAGCGACGCGTCGCCGCAGTGCACCAGCTCGCAGCCGGTGATGTCCACGAGAATCGCCGGTTCCGTGCCGCGTCGCCCGATCATGCGGTTGAACTCGGCGTCGTCGCGCGGCGCGGCGCCGTGCGCGGAAGCGCCGCCGCGAGCCGCGCCCAGGATCCCCGGCACCGGCATCACGCGCGGCGCGTAGCGCGTGCACCAGGACGCCAACCGACGCAGCGAGCGACGCT
>VGXK01000598.1 GCA_016873355.1 Phycisphaerae bacterium
CGCCGCGCCTGCGTCGCGCGAGCGATCGAGCGCCGCTGCGCCTGCGTCGCCCGAGCGATCGAGCGCCGCCGCGCCGCTCGACGACGCTCGCCGCGCCGATCTCGCCGCGAGCTATCAGACGGCGCTGGTGCGGGCGCTGCTCCGCGGCCTCGAGCGTTCGTGGGAGCGAGCAGCCGACGCGTCGTTCTCGCCGAGCGCGCTCGTGGTCGGCGGCGGCGTCGCCGCGAACTCGCGCCTTCGCGCGGAACTCGCGTCGTTCGCGGAGAGGCGACGCGTGCCGCTTCGCATTCCGCCGCTCCCCTACTGCCTGGACAACGCGGCGATGATCGCCGGCCTCGGCGCGCTCCGTGCCGCGCGCGGCGAGCGCGATCCGCTCGATCTCGCGCCGCAGCCGGTGACGTCGATCCGTTCGTGACCATTCCGTCGGCGGCCCGCCAATTACGATGCCGCCATGGCGTCGAACGCCACCGCGATTCTCATCATCGTGCTCCTGAGCGTCCTCGGCTTCGCCGCGATCGCCCTGCTGACGCTCGGCGTTCGCGGCCGCTGGAGGCGCTGCGAGCCGCGCTGCGCCACGTGCGGCCAGATGGTGGGTCGTCACGAGGTGGTCGATGCGAAGCGATGCCCGGAGTGCGGACATGACCTCGCGTCGATCGGCGGCGTGCGCTTCTTCGAGCGGCGCCTGCGACCGCTTCTCATCGTGCTCGGCCTCGTGCTCTTCGTCCTGGCGCTCGCGGCGCCGGCGGCGGCCGCGATCGTCATCCGGCAATCGAGCGTCCCTCGCAAGTTCACGCAGCGACCGACCTCGGAGCTGCTGGATCTGCTGCACGGGCCCCCGAGCAGCGACCGCACATGGATGCTCGTGGAGCTGGCGCAACGAGCCCAGCCCATGGCGGCGGGAGTCGGTGCGAACGGCCCCGGCGCACGAACGCCGCTCACGCGCGCCGACTTCGAACGATTGCTCGACCTCGTCGAATCGCTCAAGGCGTCCGATCCGCTGCTTTTCGATCCGCAGCTTGCGACGCTCCTGGCGCTGGCGAACGATCAGCGTCTGCTCACGGGGGAGCGCATGCGAAGAATTGCCGATGCGTGGTTCCCAACGAACCAGGTGGTCTCGATGCGGCCGATCGTTCGCCGCGGCACAACCCTCACGCTCGCCGGCCGCGGTCACGATGTGCCTGGAGCGCTGCCGATCGAGTGCCATGCCTGGATCCAGGCGCCGGCGATCGACGGCGCGCCGATTCGGCCGATCGGAGCGCCGATCGACGAGGCGTCGTGGATCCCCTTGGGGTCGTCGACGCTCCTGCCGGTGACGGCCGAGCCGGGTTCGCATCGACTCGCGGCAAGGCTTCGGCGCGAACTCCACTTCGCGGGACACGCATCGCGCGGCAACCGTCCGCCGTCGCCCGGCGCCGCGCCGAACACGGGAACGGGCGTGCTCTTCGCCGACGAAGCGACGATCGAGATTCCGTTCGAAGTCATCGCGGAGCATGCGCCGTCGTTCCTCCCGCTCGAATCGCCGCCGTCGATGAGGTCGGCGGTGCGCAGCGCCTGCCGTGTCGGCGAGGTCGCCATCGATCACACCTCGAATCCCGCGGTGT
>VGXK01000599.1 GCA_016873355.1 Phycisphaerae bacterium
TCGCAGCCCGCCAGATCGCTACGAATGAGGAGGAACCGCTCTAACAGCCAAGTGTTCGCGTCAGGCCGACAGGCGTCGGGATCGGATGAGGGTGATGCTCAAGTCCACGGACAGGACAGCGGGGCAGCGCTCAACCGGCTTTCATGACCTGCGGCGGCGACCAGGTTCCGTCGAGGATCGACGGCGAAGACTGCTTCGGCCAGTACATCCGCAGCATCGGGATGAACGCGCCCTTCGGCGCCGGCAGCCAGTTCGCTTCCTTGTCCTTGCCGGGCGACTCGTTCTGGAAGTAGAGCGTGAGCGAACCGTCGTCATTGAACTTCGGATTGTCGCGCATGCTCACCGTGAACTTGTTCAGCGGGTTCGGAACGAACCACCATCCCTGATCGATCATGTACATCGTGATGGACCAGAAGCCGTCGACCGGCGGAGTCTGTCCCTTCGCGAAGGTGAGCGTGTACTTGTTTGCGCCGGTGAGCGGTTCGCCCTTCGAGTCGACGGTCGTGTAGGGATAGACCGCGTCCTTCTGGAGATTCGCCGGCCAGCCGAACGCCGCGACGACGGCGCGCTTCAGGTAATCGGTGCCGTAGACGCCGAGACCCTTCGAGACGATCCAGCCGTTGACGACGACGCCCATGCTCTTGTCGTTCGCGCCCATCTTGTCGAGCGCCAGCTTCGGAACATCCTTGAGCGCGGCCTGCACCGCGGGATCGAGCTTGGAGCTGTTGAACGGCTGGCCCGGCACGATGCCGATCTGGGCCATTCGCGCCAAGATCGGTGCGTCAGCCTTCGGCGGCGGCGCGCTGCTTCCCATCAGCTTCGTCATCAGGTTGAAGTAGCCGTCGGTACCGAGCGCGAGAATCGCGGCCTGGGGCTTTTCGGTCATGCTGAAGCCCGGGTTCGGATCGACCGGCGGCGCCTTGTAGGTGAAGGGCTTGCCGAACGACGAGAGCGGCGTAATCGTGTACTGCGCCTGCAGCGCGTTCGCGGCGGCATAGTCCTTCTCGGTGCCGTCGGCGTAGGTGCGACCGAGGATCACCATGTAGCGCGTGGCGCATTGGATCTGCTTCACTCCGTCGGGAACCGCGCCCTTCCAGCCCGGGCCGGTGAGCAGATACTTCGCCGCCTTGCCGCCGGTCGTGCGCTTGCCGGGACTGTCGAAGATCGTCATCCAGAGATCGACCATCGGAAACAGGAAGTAGCGATCGCCCATGTCGGGATGGCTGAAGACCTGCGGTTCCGCGAGATCGAGCCATGCGAGCGAATAGAGCGTGTCGGCGTTCGGCGCCGAAACGCCGCGATAGTCCGCCGGCGGATACCTCTTCACGTTCATGAACGTGTTGAGCGGCGCGCCGAGCTCGGCGACCGCCGGGATGTTGCTCATCTGCACGCGCGTCACATCCGTGGTGACGAGCGAGTAGCCGTAGATGTACGCCTCGAGCGCGATCTCCTTCGCCGCCTCCGGCGTCAGAGGCCCGGCGGAGCGTGTCTGCGCTGAGGCCGTGGAGCCGAGCCCCAGTGCGAGCGAAGCAACGATGGCGGTTCTGATCGCGAGACGCATGCGGACCTCCTGATGATTGATTCGGGGATCAGA
>VGXK01000600.1 GCA_016873355.1 Phycisphaerae bacterium
CGAGGAAGCGGGTGAGCGCGTCCTTCTGGTTGCGCGCGTAGCCGAACGCGGTGCGCAATAAGCCGCGTTGGTGCTCGAGGAGCGGCCAGTGCGCCTCGACCCACCCGAAGAAGGCCTCGACTTCTGGGCGCGAGAAGCGATCGCGCATCACCTTGCGCTGCGCGGGCGCCACGCCCTTCCACTTCTGCTCGTTGACGAAGAGTCGATGAATGCGAAAGAGCGCCTCGCGGGCGAGCGGCTCTTTGGCCGCAACCGCCGCCTCCCAGAACTTGGTGCGTCCGTGGGACCAGCACCCGACCTCGCGGCGCGTCGCGAAGTCGGGCGGGGCGTCTTCTGGAGGTTCCTCGCGATGGTCGCGAAAGAGGATGTCGTGGACGCTGTTCGCGTCAGCCTGCACGTAGCCCGAGAATCCTCTGAACATCTCGAGCGCCGAGACGCTCGTCTCGCGCGCGGTGTATTCGAAGAAGACGTGATCGCGGTCGGCGATCTGCACGACGAAGTGGCCGCGCGTGCACGCCTGACGCCTCGACTTGTTCTTCTCGTGGGTGCGAATCGGCTGCACCAGCACATGGGTAGAGTCGGTCAGGATGCAGAAGGCGGTCGCGAGCGCCTCTTTGCGCATGGCGTGGACGAGCGTCGCGCCCATCGTGCCGCCGATGTCCTCGAGCCATCTGCACATCAAGTCGCGCCCGATCGGCAAGCCCTCCGCAGCGAACTGCTCTTCCTTGCGGAAGAGCGGCAGGCCGCGGTGGAACTTGTCGGCGCCGATGTTCGCGAAGAGCGAGGGCGTCCCCATCGAGCGCTCGATGATCGAGGGCGGCATCTTCGCGGTGACGAGCGTCGTCGCACGCGTGCGCGGCGCGGGCATGGTGGAGCTCGCGCTCGTGGTGGTCTCGCTCGCCTGCGCGGCGGGCGTCGTCGCGCTCGGCGTCGCCTCGCCCGGCGACACGGACTCTGCGTCGGCGCCGGCCATCTCCTTCGCGAGGCGGTACTTGATGCTCCGCGTGACGACCACTACGGCACCGCCCCTGCGCCATCGGATGCGCGAGCGGTCGTCGCTGCCCACGCGCTCCGCCGCGCCCGCCGCGACCAGCGCTTCCATCTCGGGGTCGGGCACATCGAGCGTCTCGGTCGGGTAGTTCTTGCCCGCGATCAGCTCGAGCAGGTTGCGGCGCCCCTTGGGCTTGCGCTTCGGCTTCGGGCCCTCGCTCGACTCGGGCTCACCGGCGCTGCTGGTGTCGAGCCCCAGCTTCGCGGCCAGCTCGTCCAACTCCTTCTTGCGCTCCGCGAACTCCAGCTCCAGCTGACTCGTGTCGACCCGCTCGGCCTTCGCCGCGAAGATGCGACGGCGCAACAGCTCGTGCTCGACCTGAAGCTCGCGGTACGCCGCCTTCAGCTTGTCGCGCTCCACTTCGAGCCATCTCGCGCGCTCGCGCTCCGCCTCGAGCGCCGACTCGAGCTGCGCGATACGGGTCATCAGACCCTCTCGCGTCATCGTGCTCGTGCTCGCGAACGACACGTACGAGTCGTAGCGACCGACGCAAATCGTGTCGATACAGGCTTGTGTCCGTCATCACGATCGCTCGTGAT
>VGXK01000601.1 GCA_016873355.1 Phycisphaerae bacterium
GCGCGAACGCGACCAGGAGCGCACGCACGGCGGGACGCGATGACCGCGGTGCGAGCCGGGCCGTTGCCGGCCGCGAAAACGCTGCCTTCAGATGCGATGCGGCCCGAACGGCGCGGGGCATGAGGATCAGTGTAGAGGTCTCCCCACTCGACGCCGTCCATATAGTGTGCTCGTGACGACGCCGTCCCTGCCGTCGCTCGAGCGCCTGCTGGACGCAGCCCGCATGCGGATCATGGCGTCGCGCGCCGCGCCGCGGGCGCTTGGCACGATCGCCGTGCTTTCGCTGGCGGCCGCGTGCGCCGTGCCGCCGATGCGCTGGCTCGGTCTCGGCCATCCGTGGTGGGTGGTCGTTCTTCCGGCGATCGGCGGCGTCATGGCGCTCAGCGCCGCGTGGCGCGCCCGCCCCGATCGTCGTCGCGCGGCGACGGCGGTCGACACGAGCCACGGCTTCCACGACGCCCTCGCCACGGCCCTGAGCGCGGAGCATTCGCGCCATGCCGACCCGGTCTTCGTCGAGTTGCAAAGGCGGTCGCTCGAGTCGCTGCTGCCGCGCGCGGATCTGAGGCGGCTCGACTCGCCGCTGCCGAGGCCGATTGCGCTGGCCGGATGCGCCGCCGCGCTCGCGCTTCTGGGTGCCGTGCTGCTGATCGATTGGCCCTTGCCGCGTCCGTCCGTCCGCGGCGCCGACGCGACCGTCGCCGAGACGGATGCGGCGAATGCGGCGCTCGCCGATGCGCAAGCGGCGGAGTCGGAGGCTCGGGAGTTGGCGGAGCTCGCGCAGAGAATCCAGCTTCTCGCGGATGAGGGTCGTCTCGGCGACGCGGAGCGAGCGTTCGAGGAACTCGAGGCGAAGTCGCGGGCGCTTTCGCGGCGCCTTCGCAGCACAGAAGCCGAGGGAGCGGATTCGCCCGAGGCGGACGCCACGAGAACGGCGCTGCTCGAGAGCGCCTCTCGAATCGGCGACGCGTCGCAGTCGATCGGCGAGCGGACACGACCGCAGGAGGGCGATCGAGATGCGCGGGCGAGCGCCGAGCCGCGCGATCAGCTCGACGCACCAGCGCGAGTCGAGGCAGAGCGGACTCTGCCGCCGGCTCCCGGGACCACGGATTCCGTGCACCAACCCGCGCCGCGCGAGCGCGAGACGATGCCGCCCTTGCCTGAGTCGTCGGGCACGAACGACACGGTGTCGCGCCCGACCGAGTCCTCGCGCTCGAATGAAACGAAGGCGCGCGAGCGGGAATCGCTCCCGCGCGAGGGCGGAACGGAGAAGTCCGACTCGCGCGACGCGAGGACTTCCGATGCGACGGCGCGGGAAGGCGCGACGGGGGATACGGCCACGCGGGACTCGGCGACGCGCGATGCGGCAGCGCGAGACTCGGCCACGCGGGACTCGGCCACGCGGGACTCGGCCACGCGGGACTCGGCCACGCGGGACTCGGCGACGCGCGATGCGGCAGCGCGAGACTCGGCGACGGGCGATCGCCGTGCGCAGGACCCGCTTGCGCCGGGATCTCAGTCGCGGCCGTCACCGGGAACGAAGCCGCCGTCGCAGCAGCCCCCGGGAACGGAGTCCCGTTCGGACCAAGAG
>VGXK01000602.1 GCA_016873355.1 Phycisphaerae bacterium
GCACTCGCTCAGACCTCGAAGCGACTCGTCACCGGGACGCTCTGCTCGCGGACATTCGACGCTCGCTTCGCTCGCTCGACATCCCAAACGGCCCGAAACGGGGCACCGGGCAAGCCGACGCGGACTTCGTGCGGCGGCGCGAAGCGGGCGCCGCGCGCCACTCGTCCGCGCTCAGCGTCCGCCATGGCCGCGGACCGCGGCGTCGTGAATCGTCGCGCCGTGCAGTGGTCCGCCGCGTCCGCTGAAGTGCGCTGGTCGAAAGCGAGCGATGGCTGAAGGTCTTCGCTGCGAAAACTGCAAGTACCACCTGTCAGGCAGCGAGTCGGCGAACTGTCCGGAATGCGGCGCAAGGATCGACCTCGACGCCTGGCGCCGCCGACGCGCCGATCGCAAGCTCAGCATCACCATGTTGACGGTGCTGGCGCTCACGATTGGGTACCCACCGCTTCTGGCGGCATCCATTCCAGCTGGCGCATCCTGGGCCGCTGCACTCCTCGCACCGTACGCCGTGATCATGGCCGGTCTGGCCAAGGCCATGAGGATCCTCCCGCTGGCGATGCTCGTAGCAATCGCACAAGGTCCGCTCTACGGCGTGTTCGTTGGTCTCTACATCTCCGAAGGTCGGGCCATCACGTTCGGCATTGTGCTGCTCGCACTCCACGCCGTTGCCGCAATCATCGCGCTCTGGATGTTGCCGATCTCATTGCAACCTGAGAAGTGCGCGACGGCCGACGCGCAAGGCTCGCGGGCGCTCGCGGCATTCGCGACCTCGCACACAGCGCGGCGGCGGCGCCCGCGTCGCGACTCCGCACGAGGTCCGCGTCGGCTTGCTTGGTGCCCCCTTTCGGCACGTTTGGGATGTCGAGCGAGCGAAGCGAGCGTCGAATGTCCGCGAGCAGAGCGTCCCGGTGACGAGTCGCTTCGAGGTCTGAGCGAGTGCTCGGACGAGCGGACGGAGAGCGCCGCGAGCGTGACATTCGGCGACAGGGTTCCCTGCCGTGACGAAAGGGGGCACCCAAGCCGACGCGACACTCAGGCAACTCTCGCGACGCGGGCGCCGCCGACGCGCCGCAGCGACTCGCTCAGTGGACGCCGCGGGCGGCGAGCCAGCGCTCGGCGTCGAGCGCGGCGATGCAACCCATGCCGGCGGCGCTCACCGCCTGTCGATACGACGAATCGGCCACGTCGCCGGCGGCGAAGACGCCCTCGATGTTCGTGGCGCCGCTTCGCGTGCGAAGCATCACGTAGCCCTTGCTGTCGAGCTCGACGCCGCTGTCGGCAAGGAACCCGGTTGCCGGCGAATGCCCGATCGCCACGAAGAGCCCGCGCACCGGCAGCGTGCTCGTGGCGCTCGAGCGCACGTTCTGGAGCAGCAGCGCCTCGATTCGATCGGCGCCGAGCACGTCCTTGACCACCGTGTGCCAGTGGATCTGCATCTTGGGGTTGTGGATCACACGCGCCTGCATGGCCTTGCTCGCGCGGAGCTCGTCGCGGCGGACGAGCAGGTGCACCTTCGACGCGAACTTCGTGAGGTAGCTCGCTTCCTCGAGGGCGGTGTCGCCACCGCCGACGACCGCCAGCTCC
>VGXK01000603.1 GCA_016873355.1 Phycisphaerae bacterium
GCCGGATTCCGCGGACGTCGTTGCCAACCCGGAACTCTTTCGGCTCGATCGGCAACGGCGCCCGTCGATCGTCACCGGCGTCCCTCCCGATCTCTTCTCGAAGAACGGCCAACTCTGGGGGCATCCGCACTATCGCTGGTCGGCGCATCGGCGCGACGGCTTTCGCTGGTGGCGCGAGCGCGTGCGCGCCGCGCTCGATCGCTTCGACTCGCTGCGGATCGACCACTTCGTCGGGTTCGTGCACGCGTTCGAAATCCCGGCGGCGCATCGAACCGCGAAGCACGGTCGCTGGCGCCCGACGCCCGGGCGCGAACTGCTCGCCGCGTTGCGACGCGAGTTCGGCGAGCTGCCGTTCATCGCCGAGGATCTCGGCGCCGTCACGGCGGAGGTGGTGCGCCTGCGCGACGAATTCGGCCTTCCCGGAATGCGACTGCTTCAGAACGCGTTCGGCGGCGGCGACTCGCTCGACCTTCCGCATCGACATCCGGAGCACTGCGTCGTCTATCCCGGCACGCACGACAACGACACGATCGCGGGCTGGTGGCGCACGCTCGACGCCGCGTCGCGCCGCCGCGCGCTCGATTACGCTGGCGGCTCGAGCCGCGAGATCGTCTCGTCGCTCCTGCGGCTCGCCCTCACTTCGCCCGCGAACCTATGCGTGATTCCCATGCAGGATCTGCTCGCGCTCGGATCGCAGGCCAGGATGAACAAGCCCTGGCAGTCGCGCGGGCAATGGGAGTGGCGATTGCCCGCGAACTGGTTGACGCGAATCGACGCGGCGGCGTGGAAACGGCGAATCGACGCGGCGCGACGGAGCCCACGGCATGCATGATCCGATGATGGCGCCGGCGAAGCACGCCGATGCGAAGAAGGCGGGGGACGCGCCGAAACCCTCCGCGCCGTCGTCGCGGCGCCTCCGCGCGCGGCTTCGGCGCCTGGCGCGGGACTGCTGGTGGACCTGGAACGAGCAGGCGCAGCGTCCTTTCGCGGCGCTCGATCCGGAGCGCTGGGAGTGGAGCCGGCATTCGCCGCTCTCGGTGCTGCGCGCCATCGACGACGCGGCGCTCCGCGCCCGCGCCGCCGAACCCGAGTTCATGGAGCTCGTCGACGCCGCCGAGCGCTCGCGCCGGGAGGCGCTCGATCGAGCGTGCTGGTTCGAGTCGACGCACCCGACGCCGAAACTCTCGATCGCGTACTTCTGCTCCGAGTTCGCGCTCCACGAATCGATGCCGCAGTACGCGGGCGGCCTCGGCATCCTCGCGGGCGACCACGTGAAGGGCGCTTCGGATCTCGGCGTGCCGCTCGTCGGCGTCGGGCTCCTCTATCACGAGGGCTACTACCACCAGGAGATCCGCGCCGACGGGACGACGCGCGTCGCCGTGCCGCCGATCGACCTCGCCGAGCTCCCGCTGCGGCGCACCGGCGTCGAGATCGACTGCCCGCTCGGTCGCCGCACCGTGCGGCTTCGTGTCTGGCGCGTTCGCGTCGGCCGCACGCGCCTCTACCTGCTCGACTCCGATCTCCGCGCGAATCGCCCGCGCGACCGCGCGCTCACGCACGGGCTCTATCGCGGGAAGCCA
>VGXK01000604.1 GCA_016873355.1 Phycisphaerae bacterium
GTCCTGACCGCGACCCTCGGCGAAGTGCTTCGCGAAGCTCGGCCCGTACAGGTAGCCCGCCATCTTGTCGCTGTATTCGCGGAACTCCAGCGACGAGTGGAAGATCGACAGGTACTGGCTGAAGCCGAGGTTGTGCGCGCCGTCGCTGATCTCGCCCGCGAACACCGCTTCCTGTCCGGGCGTCGTCCTGGCGACGTGCTTCGCGAGCCGCCAGTGATTCAGCGCGCCCAGGCCGCAGATGTTGTGCGCGCGCAGCGTCGGTTTGATCGCGTCGAAGTCCTCGGGGCCAGACCGCCAGTAATCGAACTCCACGATGTCGAGCGGCACCTTGAAGTACGCCGCCACCGCGGTCGCGCGATCGACTTCGACCTGGTTGATGACGCCGGCGCGCTTCGAGTACTGCATGCGGCCGATAACCGCGCGCACGCCGCGCGCGCCGAAGATGCGCACGAGACCCGCGAGCGTCGCCGTCGAGTCCCAGCCCGACGACAGATACACGACGTTGCCGTGACGCGAGCCGCGCGCCTCGAGGGCCTCGAGGAAGAGGTCTGAATACTGATCGAGCTCGCGAGGGCCGTACTCACCCGCTGGCGCGGGCGTGAACGGCCGCTGCGTGATCGTCGCCTTGCCGCCGGCGCCCGTCAGGACGTCGCCGACCGCGAGACGCTTCACGCCCTGATAGAACGTGTGCTGCTTCGGCGGCCGCCAGCTGAACACCGCGAGCGCGTGCACGAGCGCGGCCTGATCGAATTTCGCGCCGTCCTTCGAGACCGGCAGGAGCGACAGGTCGGTCGCGACAACCGTGTGACCGCCCGCCTGCTGCGTGTAGAGATCGATCTGGCCGAACTCATCGGCGGCGACTTCCACGCGGTCGCCCGGTCCTGCGAGGACCAGCGCGAAACGGCCTTCGAGCGCGTCGGCTGCCGCGGCCACGCCCGACGCGGCGAGACCGGCAAGCTCCGCGCGGCCTGGCGAAAACGGCTTCAGCCCGCCGGTCTCGGCGCGCCAGCCGACCGGGTGCCCGGCGACGAGAAGCACGCGCCCGTCCGCGAGCGTCACCCGCGGCACGTCCGCGCTCGCTTCGACGACGAACCCCGGCGCGCGGTGGATCGCCTCGAGCCCCGCAGGCGTCGGCAGCGACGGTGCCGGTCCTTGTCCGATGATCACTCTGATTGTCATGTGGCTCCTCACGCCGACTCAGTTGCTGGCGACGGGCGTCTGCCGGTCCGCGACCAGCCGTTGCACCCGCTCCGCGCCAACCTCGGCCAGCACGTCGGCCGAGTAGAACTTCTCCACGAGATCGACGCGCGTCGTCTCGCCGCCAAACCCCCGCTTGAACGCGGCAATCGATCGCTCTTTCGGCGATGCGATGTAGTCCCAGCGCGGCCCGAAGTGCTGCGCGCCGATGTCGTACCGCGAGATGCCGCGCGCCTTCAGCCAGCGCATCGCCTCCCACTGCACGAGATGCATCGTCGGGATCTCCACGAAGTCGGGGTCCTTGCAGGAGGACGCGTAGTACGCCGACCCGCGGTAGTACAGGACGAGCGCGAACGCTGCCGGGCGATCGCCGGCCC
>VGXK01000605.1 GCA_016873355.1 Phycisphaerae bacterium
AAGTGAAGAGCACGCTCATGTTGCCGTAGCGCGAGCGGTTGACCGTGGCGATCGCCGCGTCGAGCGTCGATTCGCGCATGATCGCCAGCACCGGTCCGAAGATCTCCTCCTCGATCACCGCCATGCCGGGGCGCGCGCGATCGATGATCGACGGCCCGATGAAGCACGCGCCCGCCGGGCACGCGTGCGTGCGTCCGTCGAGCACGATCTCCGCGCCTTCGTGCTTCGCGGTTTCGATCGCGCGCTCCACCCGCGACTTCGCCTCGGCGTCGATGAGCGGACCCATGCCGACCCCCGCGTCGCCGCCGGGACCCACGCGGATCGCCTTCGCGCCCTTGACGAGCGCGGGAACAAGCCAATCCGCCGCATCCCCCACCGCCACCGCCACGCTACCGGCAAGGCAGCGCTGTCCCGCGTTGCCGAACGCGGACCCGAGCAAGCCTTCGATGGCCGCGTCGCGATTCGCGTCGGGCATCACGATCGAGTGGTTCTTGGCGCCGCACATGCACTGCGCGCGCTTGCCGGCGCCGGTCGCGGTCTTGTAGATGTGCTCCCCCGCCCGCGTCGATCCCACGAACGACACCGCGCTCACCTGCTCGTGCGTGATGAGAGCGTCGACCACGCGCGGACCGCCGTGCACGACGTTGAGCACGCCGGGGGGAAGTCCCGCGTCGAGGGCAAGCTCCGCCGCGCGCGTGGCGCTCAGCGGCACCTTCTCCGACGGCTTGAGCACGAAGGTGTTTCCGCACGCGACCGCCATCGGCCACATCCAGAGCGGCACCATGACGGGAAAGTTGAATGGAGTGATCCCCACGCACACGCCCAGCGGCACGCGATCGACCACCGAATCGATGCCGACGCCTCCCTGATCCTCCGTGCGGCAGAAGCTCGTGGACACGGCGATCTGCGGCAGCGATCGTCCCATGAGCAGCGCCGGCGCGCCGCAGGCGAATTCCACGCAGTCGATTCCGCGCCGCACGCTGCCGAGCGCCTCGGCCTTCGTCTTGCCGTGCTCGGCAACGACGATGTCGGCGAGCTCGCCCGCCTTCGCTTCGAGCAGCGCCTTGTAGCGGAAGAGCACCTGCACGCGATCGCCCACGGGCGTGGCCGACCACGCAGGGAAGGCATCGAGCGCCGACTGCACGGCGGCCTCGGCGTTGGCGAGCGATTCGAGCGGCGCCTCGCTTCGCGGCTGGCCCGTCGCGGGATCGGCGTTGGCGCGGCGCGTGGCGCACGGCGCCTCCGTGACCTTCTTTCCGCCGATCAGATGGTGGATGGTTGGGGCGGGCATGGACTCACCTCGTCGGGCCCAGGATCAGATCTGCGTCGCCGGCTTCGTCGGCCGCGAAGGATAGAAGGCCAGCAGCAGCACCAGGCAGCCGATCGCGATCCACATGGGCACGGAGAAGAGCCGCGTGTAGTCCATCGCGGTCTCGGCGGCGCCAGCGGCGTTGCGCACCACCTGGCCCGTCGCGTCGAGCTTCTCGGCCATCGCGTAGTTCCCGACGACCGCCGTGGCGAAGTAGCTCCCGACGATGATGCCGATGCCGATGATGACCAGGTTGTAGAGG
>VGXK01000606.1 GCA_016873355.1 Phycisphaerae bacterium
TCCGCCACTTTCGCGACGGCGTCGCCTACGCCGGCCCGATGGACGAGCACTCGAAGCTCAACGTGAATCTCATCTCGAAGACGCAGCTCCTGGGAATCCCCTCCCTCACCTCCGACATCGCCGACGCGATCATCGACTGGCGCGATTCGAACGACGAGGTGGAGTCGATGGGCGCGGAGTCGGAGTACTACGCGAACCGGGGCTTCAAGTATCGACCTCGCAACGCCGAGTTGCGAAGCATCGCCGAGCTCGAGCTCATCGCCGGCTGCTGGCCGAGCTACGTGCGCGGCGAGGACTGGAACCTGAACGGACGACTCGACTCGAACGAGGACGACGGAAAGATCAGCATGCCCGAGGACAAGTCCGACGGCTTCCTCGACGCGGGCTGGAGCGCCTACCTCACCGCGTTCTCGCGCGGGTCGCATCGAACCGCGAATGGGCTGCCCAAGCTCTATCTGCGAACCGCCAAGGCCGAGGAGGTGGTGGAGCGGACGGGCATCGAGCTCTCGCAGGCGAACGCGCTGCTCACCTGGGCGCGCGCCGGCAACGCGCGGATGGAGACGCTGCTCGTCACGCCGCTCGGGTCGATCGGCCGGCAGGCGGGCTCCGGCGGCAGCCAGAGCGGCTCGTCGGGCCGCTCGCGCTCTCGCTTTGGGGGCAGCCGCAGCAGCTCGAGCTCCGGGCCGACGCAGAACACGGGCGGCGCCGGCACCGTGACCGCGCTCAGCACCGATCAGCTTCGCACCGTCTTCCGCGAGTGCACGCTCGACGACCCGTTCCGTCCCGCGCCCGGGCGCGTCAATCTCAACACCGTCTCGCTCGCCGTGCTCGAGCGCGCCCTCGGACTCGACACGAAGGTCGCCGAGGCGATCATCGCCCGCCGCCGCACGAAGCAGGGCGGCTACACGAGCGTGGCGGACCTGCTCGAGATCGCGGATCTCAAGGCGGAGACGCTTGCGCAGATCGGCGGACAGGTGGACGTGACGAGCAACGTCTTCATGATCTCGAGCCGCGGCCGCGCGCAGAGCACGGGCACCGAGGCGGAGGTCGTGGCGATCGTGGACATGTCGACCCTTCCGGCGACCTACATCGAGGTGCGTGAACCATGACTCGCCGGCCGCGAACGAACCTGGACGCCTCGCTCGTGGCGATCGTCATTCCACGCGACGGCGAATTCGATACGGCGCTGTGGCGCCGCACGGCCGAAGGGCCGCGCCTCGAGCGCATGTCGCCCACCGCGGCGTCGGCGCTCGCGTCGACGCTCGAAGCAGGCAGCGCGGGCCGGACGATCGTCATGCTCGCGCCGGGCCAGGCTCGCTGCCGGATCTTCGAGCTTCCGAAGGCGCCCGAGCCCCAGCTCGAACAGGCGCTGCGGCTCCAGGCCGAGAGCGTGCAGCTCGGAAGCGTGCCGCCGCATCGGGTGGGCTTCTCGCTGCTCCCGGCCAACGGCGCGGCGAATCGCTCGGGTGCGGTGATCGAGTGGCCGCTCGGCGAAGCGGCGCCGTCGCTGCCGGCCGCCGCCGCGGCTCGCCGACTGACCTACGCCGGCGACGTGACGTCGCTCGTGGGA
>VGXK01000607.1 GCA_016873355.1 Phycisphaerae bacterium
CTCGGCAATCCGCGGATCGCCGAGAGCTGCGTGCGACTCCCGGGCGAGCGCTTGACGAGCTCGATCGCCACCGTGTCGGGAATCACCGCTCGCGGCGGAAGATCCGCGCGTCGCGCCAGGTCATGTCGCAGCAGCACGAGCTCGCGCAGCGCCGTGAGCGCCGCCGGGCGGAGCGGCTCGCCGCGCGCGGCGCGACGCACCTGCCGCGTGGGGTCGAACACGAGGTCGCCCTCGAGCACCGCCGCGCTCTCGCGCATGGCCCACTCGAGTCGCCCGCGCCGGGCGAGCGCCGAGTCGAGCAGCGACCACGCCAGCGGCAGATAGCGAACGTCGTCGGCGGCGTAGCGCAGTTGCGCCGGCGTGAGCGGGCGCGCGTCCCAGTTGGTGAAGGTGTGCGCCTTCGCGGGACGATGCCCGATCAATCGCTCGATCATGGTGCCGAGACTCGTCGGCCACGGGAATCCCGCCAGCGACGCCGCCACCTGCGTGTCGACCATGCGCTCGGGCTGCCGGCCGATCGCGGTGCGAACCGCCTCCACGTCCTGATCGCCGGCGTGCACGATCGTCAGGATCGATCGATCGGCCACGAGCTCCCACAGGGCATCGAGCTTCTTCACCTGGAACGGATCGACGAGCGCCACGCGCTGGGTGGTCGCCAACTGCACCAGGCAGATGCGCGGGCGGAAGCTCTCCTCGCCGATGAACTCCGTGTCGAAGGCGATCGCGGAATGCTCGCGCGCGTGGGCGAGGAACTCTTCGAGCGCCTTCGCGTCGACGATGAGCTCGGGATCGCCCGACGGCACCATCGCATGCTCGAAGTGGGCGCGGCCGTGCCCGTGCTGACCGGCATGGCGCTCGGCATCGGCGTGTCCCCGGGATCGCTTTCGCCGTCGATGATTCACCGCTGCGGACGCTCCTGTCCCCGACCCACGGAAGCCTGTCCGCCCGTGGGGTGGGGCAGCGTACCGGCGAGTCGTGCAAGAATCTCCGCACCGGCGCCCTCGATCCGCACCAGCTTTTCCGGCCCCGAGTTCCCGGCCGTCACGCGCACCGCCCGCGCCGAAATCCCGAGCGCCGCGGCGATGACCCGCTCGATCGACGCATTCGCGCGCCCGCCTTCCGGGGGCGCCGCCACCCGCACCTTGAGCCGATCGCCGAGCGGCCCCGCGATCTCGTCGCGGCTCGCTCCCGGGACCGCCTTCACTCGTATCACGATCGCGCCCTGCTCGACCGCCGCAAGGAACGCCGGATTCACGACTCGCGATCCTTCGTTCGCCGCCTCGCCGCGCCGGAGGCCGCGCCGCGTCGCGGCGCCGATTCGCCGGTGACGCTGCGGCGCCGCAGCGCGTGGTGGTAATGCCGCGCGAATCGATGCGCCTCGTCCCGCGTCGATTGACAGAGCCGCAGTCCCGGGTTCTCGCGCCCCAGCCGCAGCGGCTCGCTTTCGCGCTGCACGAAGATGAGTTCCTCCTTCTTGGCGAGCGAGATCACGAGCGGCGGCTGCACCGGCAGCATCGAGAACGCATCGAGCGCCGCGTGCAGCTGTCCCAGTCCGCCGTCGATCAGGATG
>VGXK01000608.1 GCA_016873355.1 Phycisphaerae bacterium
TAGACGTGCGCCACCTGGTGGTCGACGACCGCGAACGCCGGACTCGCGCCGGCGTCCAGGTGCTCGCGCCCAAGCTCCTCGCGCACGCGCAGCAGCCCCTCGCTTCGCAGGAGCGCGTTGAGCTCGATCGCGCGCGACACCGGCTCGATGCCGTACTCGCTCGCGATCATCACGCGCACGCCCGCCGCGGCGAAGTGGTCGAGAAGGAATCCGATCTGGCGATCGAGCTCGCGCTGTTCGCGCGCCATCGACGCGGCGCCGGGGCCGTCGCGCTGAAGCGCGTAGTCCAGGTGCGGCAGGTAGACGAGCGACAGCGTGGGATGCAGCGAGTTCCACACCTCGATCGCGGACGCGACGATCCACTCGGTCGAGCGGATGTCCGCCTGCGGCCCCCAGAAGTGGAAGAGCGGAAAGCGTCCGAAGCGGGACTGCAGGCGCTCCCGCAGTTCGACGGGCTCGGTCCAGAGGTCGGGGATCTTGCGTCCGTCCGCCGGATAGAGCGGTCGCGGCGTCACCGCGATGTCCGCGCTCGAATGCATGTTGAACCACCAGAAGAGATTCGCGCAGGTGACGCGCGGATCGCGCTTCTTGGCCGTCTCCCAGACCTTCTCGCCGTGCACGAGTCGATTCGACTGCTTCCAGAAGCGCACTTCGGCGCTCTCGCGGTCGTACCAGCCGTTCGCGACGATGCCGTGCTCTCCCGGAGCGAGCCCGGTGAGCATGCTGCTCTGCACGGTGCAGGTGACCGCGGGCAAATCGGCGGTCATGGTGCGCACGCCGCCCGCGCGCCGCGCGAAGTCGCGCAGTCGCGGCATGGAGTCGCCGATCAGGTTCGGCGAGAGCCCGGCCACGAGCAGGACGGCGGTCGGGTGCGCCATGGGCGGCGTGAGAATACGGGTGAGGCGCGGTGGCGCGGGCGCCGGAAGGCGCGGTCGCCGGGCAGCGGCCGGGACTTCAGGAGCCCGCGATCCTCGCGTGGCTCACGGTCACGACGAAGAAGAGCCCGAGCGCCACGAGCGCCAGCGCCGGCTGCCCGAGCAGGACCAGGCTCGTGGCGTCGACGAGGCAGATTCCGCCGATCCACGCCATGATCGCGCGCGGAACGCGAACGCCTCCCGGCTTGACGCGGCGCGGCAGGAATCTCGCGGCGATTCGAGACGGAAGCGGCGTGGCGAAGAGCTGCGCGCGGGCGACCCACGCGATCATCGCTCCGACGAGAAACGCCGCGCCGAAGGCTCGTTCCTCGGTGAGCGGCGGAAGCAGGCCGCTCGAGAGCGACGCGATCGGCGCCAGCGCCGGAATCACGAGCAGCACGCCGAGCCAGCGCGCGGGCGAGCGAGCCTCGACTTCGCGCCGGGCCACGACGCTCACGAGCACGGTGTAGACGAAGAGCGGCGCCGCGAACCACGCAAGCAGCTGCCATGGCTCGTCCGCGGCGCCGGAGATCGCGGCCCGACCGGAGATCGCCGCCGCGGGCACGGCCATCGCCAGCGCGCGACAGAGCGCCAGCAGCGGGATGCCGAGCACGGCGCGGCGATGCAGCGCGTCGTAGAGCACGATCGCGGCG
>VGXK01000609.1 GCA_016873355.1 Phycisphaerae bacterium
CGTCTCGCTGCAGCTGACCGGGGTCAATGGCACGTCCAACACGGCCACGACGCCGACCGCGCCGGGTGACTCTGCGGAGCTCGGATTGGAGTCCACCGCGGGCAATCCGGTGAGCTTCACCAAGCGCGCGCTGCGTCCCTCGCTGGGCTACCTGCGCGGTGGCTCGGGCGGCGGCGGTGGCGGTGCGGGTCTGTTCGGCACGCACACCAGCGGCACGACCGGCACCACCGCGTGCCTCGCGAGCACTACCACGATCGTTCGCTACCGCACCCACAGCGGCGCCGGCGGCGGTGGTGGTGGCGGTGCGATCCAGATCGCGGCCGGTCGCACCCTGTCGCTCGACGGCCGCATCGACGCGACCGGCGGTGAAGGCGGCGATGCTCTCTCGCCCCACGTGATCTACGGCCTGCATGCCGCGCCGGGCGGCGGTGGCTCGGGCGGTGCGATCCTGCTGCAGAGCAAGGTCGTCGACCTCGCCCCGATCCAAAACCGCCTCAACGTCTCCGGCGGCTCCGGCGGCAACGGCCCGGTCTTTGCCGCGGGCACGGGCACCGGTGGCAACGGTGGCACCGGTCTGGTCCGCATCGAGGACGACGCGCTCTTCGGCGTGCTCGATCAGGCCACGGCGGCGGTCTCGGTCACACCGGCGGACCAGCCGACGAATTCGATCGGTTGGCTCTCGCTCGGCGACTGGACCTCCACGGCCACGGGCAGCGAGGCCTACAGCGGCGCCCAGTCCTGCTGGATGCGCGCCACGGGCAACTTCTTCAGCCTGACTTTCTCGACGGACTCGCCGACCGAGAAGGGCTGGGACATGGATGTGATCCTCGACCTCGGCGCGGGAGAACAGGTCGTCAGCTACCGTGCCTCGACCTTCTTCGCCGGTCAGTCGCCGGAGCAGCTCTGGGGCGGCCTGATCGACGACGGCACGCTCGTGCCGCCGCAGACCAGCGCGCCGATCATCGTGCGATTCCAGGGCGCGAAGGCCGTCGGCAACCTGCCCGACCTGTGCAACGTCGATGTCACGGATGTCAACGCGGTCGCCCAGTCGAGCCTCACCCCGTGGGTGCAGCACCCCGAAGAGTTCAATTCGAGCCTGCTGGCGATCAAGCCCGACATGGTGCGCTTCCAGATCGTGTTCGACCGCGCTCACCCGGACTTCGCGCTGCTGCGCGGCGTGAAGAATGTCGCCATCCGCGTGGTTCCGGACTGATCCGCGCGCGACTCGCATCCGAACTTCCATCGACTTCAACGCGTCCCGCGCGCTCGCCCTGGCGGTGAGCTCGCGGGACGCGCTCTTCCTATGACCCGCGCCCAACAATCGCTCGTCGTGCGCGCCCGCTGGATCGCCTGCGGGCCGGAGCGACTGCTCGAAGGAGCGAGCCTCGTCGTGCGCGACGGACGCATCGAGCGCGTCGCGCGCGGGCGTGTGAGCATCGCGCGGGCGAGGGAAGTCGACCTCGGAGAGGCGATCGTCGCCGCCGGGATGGTCAACGCGCATGCGCACCTCGAACTGGGCGCGCTCGCAGGTCGCACGCCGCGTGGGGGCGACTTCGCGGCGTGGGT
>VGXK01000610.1 GCA_016873355.1 Phycisphaerae bacterium
ACCGGCCTCGCACACTGATCGCACAACGAGCTCGTCGCTCCGATGGGCAGCGAGGCGCCGCATAGCGTACAGCCCTTGATGGTCGTCGCCGTGCCCGCCGCCCGGCGCGATACGTTGAAGTGCATCTTCCCTACGCCTTTTCTGATTCCCTTCGGTTATAGAGAGTCCACCATCACCGCGCATCCGTTTATTCCCTTAGTAATCTCCCTCCGAACCCCACTAAACTGGCGCGAGAGCAAGAAGGAGGCAATCCCATGACCGTCGTCCTCGAATCCACACGTTCCTTCCACCTGCCCTGGGCCGACGGCCAGAAGGAGCTACGGATCCCGACCGACCGAATCACGGCCGAGATCACCTTCACCGACCTCGAGCCTATCGCCGACCCGGCCGCGGCCCTACGGAAAGCGATGGACCAGCCGATCGGCAAGCCGCCCCTGCGCGACCTCGTCAAGGCCGGCAAGCGCGTCGCCCTCCTGACCGGCGACCGAATCACCGACCGTATGCTCGGCTCGCGCGATGGTCTCGGGCACGTCATCCTGGACTACCTGAACGCGGCCGGTGTGCCGGACAGGGACGTCACCTTCGTCTTCGCGCCCGGCACCCATCCGCACCGCAACGCTGACGAGAAGATCGGCCCCTCGCTGATCAACCGCGTCGGCCGTTACGTCAAACACTACGCCGACCGGGACGAGGACCTTACATTCAAGGGCTACACCAGCCGCGGCAACGCGCTCTGGATTAACCGCCACGTCTCCGAGGCGGATGTCGTCATCGGCTTCGGCGAGATCTGCCCCAACACCCACGGCGGATGGACCGGCGGCGGCAAGATGATCCTTCCCGGAGTGGCTGGCCAGGCCACCGTCGAGCACAACCACCGCAACCTCATCCGCCCGGATATGCCGCTCGGCCTCGCCGACGCAAACCCGCTCCGGCTCGACATGGAGGAGGCGGCGGATCTCGGCGGCCTCGACTTCAAGATTGACATCCTGGTCGACTCTCAGGAGCGCATGGTCGACATCTATTCGGGCGACTTCCGCCGAGAGCACCGCGCGGCGCTCCCGAAGGCACGCCAGATCTGGATGACGCCCGTCGACCCGACCGACATCTGCGTCTTTTACCCAGGCGACGGCCGCGAGCGGACGCTCGAAGCCTCCATGTTCATCTCCATCACCGCCGCCGACCTCGCGACGAAGCCGGACGGGATCATCATCGCCTGCCTCTCGGCCGTCGACGGGTACGCCAATGGTCCCGGTCTGCCGTACAACGACCAGTTGCGCAGCCGCGACGTCATGAAGATGCGCGCTGAGGAGATCGCACGCGACATGATGCTTGGTCGCGGCAACTGCCGCACCGGCTCCATCCACTTCGCGACTCGCCACTGCCTCGACCGCAAGACGGTCTATCTCGTCTGCGACGGCATCGACGAGGGAGAGGCGCGGGAGCTCGGCTTCGCCGCCTGCTACCGTGACTTCGACGCGGCCCTCGCGGCCGCCCTCGAGGCGAAGGGTCAGGCGGCCACCATCTCCGTCAACTTCCCGCGCGGTATCGGCTGGCGGCAGATG
>VGXK01000611.1 GCA_016873355.1 Phycisphaerae bacterium
CGTCTCGCCAACGCCAGCTCGCCACGCCTGAGTCGTCACCGCTCTAGATGCGCCAGACCACGGTCGGGTGATCCTCCGCGGCCTCGACGGCGCGGCGGCCTTCCTCGCTCGAGCGGATGTGCTTCGATCCGGCGTGGGTGATGATGAGCGGGGCCTTCTTGCGGTTCAGCGACGGCGTCACCCAGTGCTCCTCGATCATCGTCTCGAGCGCCTGCAGGTACGAGAAGATGCGCACGTTGAACATCGACTCGGGCAGCCCCGGCTCCGCACGCCGCGTGGCATCCTTCAGCGCGTCGACGATCGCGCGGATGTCGGGCGTCTGCTTCAGCGCGTCGTACATGGTGCCGTAGAGGCCGGTGAGCGGAAGCCGGTGAATGCCGCGCTCGAGGCAGTCCACCTGCTCGATGCGGCCGTTGCGCAGCAGGCCGAACTTGACGTGCTTCGTGTTCCTGAGATTGAGCTTGAACTCGTTGAAGCCGCTCGCCAGGTACTTCGTCTTCACGCTGCCGATGGGGTCGAAGAGGGCCAGGATCTGCTTTGCCGACGCGACGTCGAAGGAGCCGAAGGTCGGATGCCCGATGATCTCGTTCGCGAAGCCGCCCTGGCTGAGCCAGCGCCACGCCTGGATCGGCTCGAGCCGCAAGCCCGCATCGTCGGCGATGCGCTGGCAGTGCTCCTTGAGATCCGTGAAGCAGGCGTTCGCCGAATACCAGAACTGGCCGAAGCGGATGTGCTGGCTGATGGCGGTGCGATGCCGCTCGTTGAAGCGCTCGCGAAGCCACGCCGCGTCGATTTCGCCGCGATTCAGTTCCATGATCGTGTACGCCGCATCGCGCGCCGACGAATGCGCGAGCGACATGCCGGCGGAGAGGATGGGGTCGGCGAATCCCGCCGCCTCGCCCACCAGGAACCAGTTCTCGCCGATGATTCGATCCGCGAGCTGCGACCAGTCCTTGCAGCTGGTGAACTTGCCCTCGCAGGTGGCGTTCTTCAGAAGCGGCGCGATGTCGGCGCACTCGGCGAGCGCCTTGCGATAGAGCGCTTCCGGCGCCATGCCGCAGCTCGTGTAGTGCTCGACCGGCGTGACGAGGCCGACGCTCGTGCGCGTCGGCCCGAGCGGAATGAACCAGATCCAGCCGTAGGGCAGGCTCCGCACCTGGATGCGCGTGCCTCCCACGCCGATCTCGACCACCCAGTCGGCGTTCTGCCAGTAATCCCAGAACGCGACGTTGCGCAGCTCACGCATCACGTCCACGTGGATGCCGAGCGCGCGGCGCAGCACCGCGACCGTGCCCGACGCATCGATGTAGTGGCGCGCCGTGATCGTCTCGCCGCCTTCCATGCGAAGTCCGGTGACCCGATCGCCTTCGACGAGCACTTCCGCGACCTTGGCGGGCTGTCGCACCTCCGCGCCCTTGCTCGCCGCGTGATTCAGCAGGATCGTGTCGTACTTGGAGCGATCGACCTGGAACGCGGTGAATCGGCGCTGGCCTTCGTACTTGCCCGGGCGCGGCTCGTTCTTGAAGCGCTCGACCGGGTAGAAGTCGATGTCCCACTTGTC
>VGXK01000612.1 GCA_016873355.1 Phycisphaerae bacterium
CGTCACCCGGAACTGCTGCTCGCATCGCCGCGAGCGACGCCGCCGCATCCGCCTCCGTGAAGACGAGCGTCGACTGGAACATGTCGTCCTTCGAAGGCTCGTTATAGGTCGCCCCCGCTGGCTTCGGCGCAGAGCACGCCGAGGCGCTCAGAGCGCAACTTACGCTGACCAATGCAAGAACCCTCGCCGCGCTTGGGATAACGCCGTGGACCGTCGCACGCGCGCGACACCAGTGCAGACCGGCTCGCATCGGCCCGATGCTACACTTTGCGACTTCACGCGGGCGAGACCGCCGCAGCGGGTCGGATCCACATCCGACTCGTGGCCGGACCCCCAGACGCACGCACCATGGCCACCGAAGAGATCGCCACCCGACCCGAGGGTCCCGTCATTCGACGAAGCGAACTCAGGCGAAGGCTCCGCCCGGAGCGGTCGTGGCATCGCAACCCGACGACCCTGCAATCGGCCGCCATCGCCCTCGTCTTCGCGGTGCTGACCTGGGTGGTCTGCGACTGGTCGCGCCAGCAGAGCCGTTGGGTGGAGGGGCAGGTCCTGACCGGCCCGATGCTCAATCGGGTCGACTACCAGCTCGAAAACGAAACGCTGACCCGCCAGCAGCGCGAACTCGCGAAGCGCAACGCTCCCCGCATCTACGAGGTCGACCGCTCCTACCTCACGGCCCTGCGAGCCGCCATCGAGGGACTGCCCCAGGCCGTGGCCGGCAAGAGCACGTTGGAAGAGGTCGACGCCGGGCTGGTCACGACCTTCGCCCTGCAGTCGAAGTGGCTTCCCACCCTTCAGGCCTTTCAGGACGAGAAGGGACCCACCGAGGCGTGGAAGTCCTCGACGAACCGCTTCATCGCCGCGCTCTCGAGTCGCGCACCGATCATCACTCGGGATGAGTTCCAGAAGTTCGCGACCGCCGCCGATCGCGAGGTGGTGATCGGCGACTCGTGGGGCTCCGAGCCGTCGTCGCCGGCGCCTTCGTCGCCGCAGGCGCCGCAGTCGCAGGCGCCGCCGCAAGCGCCGGCGCCGCCGTCGCCCTCGAACGCCGAACCGCCGGCCGGCGCGGCGCAAGCTCCGGCGTCCGCGTACGCGCCCTCGTCGCCTGCTCCTGCGCTTCCACCGCAGGCGCCGGCCACGCAGCCGCAGATGACGCGCCAGATCGGTCGCGCCGCGATCGAGCTGCCGGAGGGTGATCCGTCGAGTCTGCGCACGCGCCTCGTGACCGAGGCGATCGACGCGGGCTTCAGCGCCGAGTGCGCCGCGATCGTCGTCAACGCCATTCTCACGAATCCGCAGCCGACGATCCGCTGCGACGAGGCCGCCACGCTCGCGCGCTCCGAGGCCGCCGCCGGCGCCGTTCGATCGGTGCTCGAATCCCATCCGCGCGGGGAAGTGATCGCCATGACCGGCGATTCGCTCACGCGCGAACGGCTCGGACGACTCGAGGAGGAGCAGGTCCAGGCAAGCGCCCGCACGCCCGCCCTCGATCGCTGGATCGCATCGCTCGGACTGCTCGGGCTCTGCACGCTGCTTGCGGCGTCGATCTGCCTGGG
>VGXK01000613.1 GCA_016873355.1 Phycisphaerae bacterium
TACGACGACGCGATCGTCCGGCAGTTCCTGGGGGCGACGATCGTCTGGGGAATCGTCGGCATGCTCGTGGGCGTCGTCGTCGCGCTCCAGCTTGCCGACCCCGCGCTGAACTTCGCGCCGTGGCTCTCCTTCGGCCGGCTTCGACCGCTGCACACGAACGCGGTCATCTTCGCCTTCGCCGGGAACGCGATCTTCACCGCCGTCTACTACTCGATGCAGCGCCTGCTGAAGGCGCGCATGTTCAGCGACCTGCTGTCGCGCGTTCACTTCTGGGGATGGCAGGCGATCATCGTCGCCGCCGCGATCACGCTCCCGCTGGGATTCAATCAGTCGAAGGAGTACGCCGAACTCGAGTGGCCGATCGATGTCGCGGTCGTGCTCGTCTGGGTCGTCTTCGCGATCAACTTCTTCGGCACGATCCTGCGCCGGCGCGAACGGCACCTCTACGTGGCGATCTGGTTCTACATCGCCACGGTCGTGACGATCGCGATCCTCTACATCTTCAACAACCTGGTCGTGCCGGCGGGATGGTTCCGCAGCTACTCGATCTACGCGGGCACGCAGGACGCGTTCATGCAGTGGTGGTACGGCCACAACGCGGTGGCCTTCTTCCTCACCACGCCGTTCCTGGGGCTCATGTACTACTTCCTTCCGAAGGCGGCGGAGCGCCCGGTGTTCAGCTACCGGCTGAGCATCGTGCACTTCTGGAGTCTCGTCTTCCTCTACATCTGGGCGGGGCCGCATCACCTGCACTACACGGCGCTGCCGGAATGGGCGAGCACGCTCGGCATGCTCTTCAGCGTCATGCTCTGGATGCCCAGTTGGGGCGGCATGCTGAACGGACTGCTCACGCTTCGCGGGGCGTGGCATCGCGTGGCGACCGATCCGGTGCTCAAGTTCTTCGTGCTCGGCGTGACCTTCTACGGCATGTCGACCTTCGAGGGACCGGTGCTCTCGGTGAAGAGCGTGAACGCGCTGAGTCACTACACCGACTGGACGATCGCGCACGTGCACGCCGGCGCGCTCGGCTGGGTCGGCTTCATGACCTTCGGCATGGCGTACTGGCTCGCGCCGCGCCTCTTCCAGACGCCGATGGCCAAGCCCGGCTGGATGAACGCGCACTTCTGGATCGCCACGATCGGCCTCTTCCTCTACGTGATCCCCATCTACGCCGCGGGACTCACGCAGGGGCTCATGTGGCGAGCCTTCAACGCGGAAGGGTTCCTTCAGTTCCCCGACTTCATCGAGACGGTGCGCGTGCTCATTCCGTACTACTGGTTCCGCGCCGCCGGCGGCTCGCTCTACCTGCTCGGCGCCGTGTTGTGCCTTGCCAATCTGCTGCTCACCTGGAGGAATCGTCCCGCGCAGTACGACGAACCCGTCTACGAGTCGCCGGCGCTTGCGCGCGGCTACCGGCCCCCGCCGCTCCCAGGCTCGACGCTGCCCCAGGGCTCCGTCATCGACGCGGCGCACACGCTCGACGTGGTGGGACAGCTTCGATGGCATCGCATCTGGGAAGGACGAGCGCTCACCTTCACCGTGTGGACCGCGATCGCG
>VGXK01000614.1 GCA_016873355.1 Phycisphaerae bacterium
TCGACGGGCCCGGAAGAGATGGCTCTTCACGGTTCCCTCCGGAATCGAGAGCGTTTCCGCGATGTCGCCGATGCCCCAGTGCTGCTGATGGAAGAGCAGCACGATCTCGCGCTGAAGCGGCGAGAGCGCCGACATGGCGCGGTCGAGCAGGTCCCGAAGCTGGTGCCGCGCTTCGCACGCGGCGCTGATGGCCCCCGGGGTCTCGGTGTCGCCCTGCCGCCGGCCCACCGTGTCGGTGTCGCTTGCCGGCCGCATCTTCTGCATGTGGTTGACGAGCAGTCGCCGCGCGATCGTGAAGAGCCAGGTGCTGAAGCGGAAGCGGTCGTCGAAACGGTCGATCGACCGGATCACGCGCACGAACGCCTCCTGCACCATGTCCTGCGCCACGTCGGGGCGCCCCGAGAGTCGGAGCATGAACGCGTAGAGCGGATCCTGGTGCGCGCGAATGAGCGCTTCGATGGCGGCCGCGTCCCCGCGACGAGCCTTGCGAATCAGCTTGACTTCATCCTGCTTGTCGAGCATGGACCGTCACCAGTACCGCCGGAGGGGCGGCTGGTTCGCATGATACTCGGGCCCCGCGGGGCTTCCGCGACTTTGCGCGCTCGTTACGCAGACTTGCGCAGCCGCTGCACCGCCTCGGGCGCCGTGCGGATCGCGATGCGTTCCCGGGCCTCGCCGCGACTTCGATCGGCAAGCAGCTCCACGAGGTCCTTCGGCGATGCGGCCGAATGCGACGCGCCCATCTCCTCGGCGAGACCTCTCGCCCGATTGAAGACGCCGCCGCCGACCGCGATGCGCAGGTCGGGATGGCCGCCGATGTCCTTCAGCGTGTCGATGATCTCCCGGATCGTGGTGACGTCCTTCGGATGCGCGCTGAAGAGCACGAGCCATGCCGGCTTGCGTGCGTGCACTTCGGCGAGCAGCTCGTCGAGCGCGACCATGGGGCCGCCGAAGCGGACTTCCCAGCCGTCCGCTTCGAGAAGGTCGGAGGCGATCTGCCCGCCGAGATCCTCGATTTCCTCGCGTCCGCCGAAGAGCAGCACTTCCCTGCCGCGTCGCGGCGCCTGCGCGTAGCCGGCCTGGAGCTGGTCGATCGTGGTGCGGAGCAACCGCAGCGAGTACTGGAACGCGATCGGCTCGATCTGATCCGCGCGATGCAGCCGGAAGAGCGTCTCGTGCAGCGGCCAGACGATGTCGTTGGCGAATTCGTCCGGCGAGACTCCGGTCAGAAGCACGCGACCGATGAAGCGGCGCACCGCCGGCCGATCGCCGTTGACCAGGAGATTGAAGAGCTGCTCGATGACGGCTTCTGAATGCATGGGTGTGCTCCGAAGAAGGTGTGGGAGCAGTGGCATCGGCGCGACAATTCGCGTGCCTGAAGGGCGCGCACGAAATTGCGCTATTGGACATGCCGGGCGCGGTTATGGACGACCGAGCGCCCCCCGAGCGGAGCCATCCGGGTTCGTAGCATGCCCGCGTGAGCGGCTCGACCGGCACACGCGACTCGATCGACACGGCCTGGACCGACCGGCGGCTCGAATCGGATCCG
>VGXK01000615.1 GCA_016873355.1 Phycisphaerae bacterium
TCGGTCGACGCGGCGCTCGAGGCGCTGCTGCCGATCCTCGCGTTGAATCCGGCGGCGGTGGAGATGGTCGACGACGTGGTGATCCAGACGGCGCTGCTCAACCGCGATCATCGGGCGACCGTGGCGTCGCTGCCTTCGTTTCATGGTGCTCCTCCGGGAGCGGTGCTCTATGTGGAGCACTTCGGAGGTTCGAGCGCGGAGGTGTCGGCCAGGCTCGACGAGTTGGCGAAGGTCGTTCCCGGGGCGCCGCGTGCTCGCTTTCTCGATGCGCCGTCGCGCCTGCGCGCATGGCGCCTGCGCAAGGCGGGAGAGCCGCTCCTGCACGCGATTCCGGGGGAGCGAAAGCCCATCACCTTCGTGGAGGACACGGCCGTCGACCCGTCGCGGCTGCGCGAATTCGTGCACGCGTTCCGGGCGATCGTGGAGAAGCACGGCACTCGCGCGGCGTACTGGGCCCATGCGAGCGTCGGCTGCCTGCACATTCGGCCGCTCGTCGACGTTCGCAACGACGACGATCGGCGCCGCATGGTGGAGATTGCGGAGGAAGTTGCGGACCTGGTTCACAGGTTCGGCGGGGCGCTGTCCGGAGAACACGGCGACGGCCGCGTGCGCACGCCGCTGCTCGAGCGCGTGCTGGGGCCGAAGATCTGCGAGGGACTTCGGCGCGTGAAGGAAGTCTTCGATCCGTCGGGATTGATGAATCCCGGCAACATCACGGGGCCGCAGTCGGCGGAGCGCATTCTCGCGCACCACCGCGTCAAGCCGCAGCAGGCGTTCACGCCGCTGCCGCACGGCGAGGGCGAGACCTTCTTCCGATACGACCGCGAGGGTGGATTCGGGCACGCGGTCGAGCAGTGCAACGGCGCGGGCATCTGCCGCCGCATGAGCACGGGGGCCATGTGTCCGAGCTACCGCGCCCTGCTCGACGAGCGCCACGCCACGCGCGGACGCGGCAACGCGCTGCGATTGGCGATCACGGGGCAGTTCGGCCAGGGCGGCGCGCCGAATTGGGGCGACGCCGACACGCTCGAAACGCTGCAACTCTGTCTCTCCTGCAAGGCGTGCAAGAGCGAGTGCCCGTCGAACGTGGACATCGCCAAGTTGAAGGCGGAGTATCTGGCGCAGTCGTTTCGAGAGGCGGGCAAGGTTCCGGCGAGCGTCAAGTTCTTCGGGCGGCTGCGAGCCGCGAGCCGGGCGGCGGCGGCCATCTGGCCGATCTCGAACGCGATCCTGCGATCGGGCGTGGTGCGGGCGCTGCTTGCGTCGATCGCCGATCTCGATCCGCGCCGCGAGCCGCCGGCGTTCGCGCCGTCGCTCCTGCGGTGGGCTCGCGCGCGAGAGCGCCGGAAAGGCGGGGCCGGCCCTCGCTCGCGCACGCGCCCGGATTCCGCGCCGCGCACCGGCGAACGATCACCCGCGCCCTCCGCTTCCGCGCCGCGCACGGTCATTCTCTTCGCCGATTGCTTCACCACCTGGCAGGAGCCGTGGATCGGCCGCTCGGCGGTGGAGCTGCTCGAGTCGTTCGGCTACCGAGTGGTGGTGGAGAAC
>VGXK01000616.1 GCA_016873355.1 Phycisphaerae bacterium
GCAATCGCCGCGGCCGCCCGCGCCGGAAGGCGCCCGAACGCCGGGACGCCGCCACGCGGCGCCTTCGACGGCTTCTCGAGGAGAGTCGGGCGGCATGGCGGCTACCGCTACCATGTGCGATTCGCGATTGCGTAGCTCAGTCGGCAGAGCAGCGGACTTTTAATCCGCAGGTCCTGGGTTCGATTCCCAGCGCAATCACTGGGGCACGGTCGCCCCTGCCGTCGAGTCGACGTGACCTGTTGTTCCATGCTCGTCCTTCACGCCAACTGGCACGCCGACGGTCTCCAACTCTGGATGGAGTCGCTGGAACGAGCGCGTTCACGGCAAGGTGGAGCGGGCGCGCCGTCGAGAGTCCACCCCTTCGCGCTGCCGTCGGACGCCGTGCTCGAGGAGCTTCGGCGACTGGCGCTGCTTCCGGATCCTGCGTGCCGCGTCAGCCACCGCTCGCTCACGCTGCTGCTGCCGCACATGCGGGAAGGGATGCCGGCGGCCAGCGATCGCCTGGCCCCGTTCCTCGACCAGGATCTCGAGTGGGAGGAGAATCTCACGCTCGATTCGATCGAGGTTCCCGCGGTGCGCCTGGAGCCCGCGGACGCGGTGCGGTTTCTCGCGGCGATCCACGACTTCGACGGACGCGACGGCGTGGTGGCGGGGCATGACCTGCGATTCTTCGGGGCGCTCGGGCGCTTCGTGATCGAACTGCTCACCGACCAGCGCGTGGTTCCCACGCTCCTGCAGAGCGGCGACGGCGATCTGCATGCGGCGTGGCGACCGTGGCTCGCCGACGGTGACGCGGCGGAGAAGTCGGCGGCGCTCGTCGCGTCGATGCCGGCGATCGCCCGTGCCGTGGACGAATGCGATCGTGCCGACGGCGCCGCGCTCGTCGAGAGCGCGCTCGGTTCGATGACCGACGCGCTCGTGCGCGAGGCGCTCGTGGCGGAGAACTACCTCGAGGCGCTCGACGGCGCCGATCGAACGAGCGATCCGCACTCGGCGTGGCTCTCCGGACTGCTCGGCACCGAGTCGCGCGTGCAGGATCCCTCCGGCGAGGCGAGCCTGCTCCGGCACACGCGCCAGTGGATTCATCTGCTCGACGAGGCGACCGAGGAGCGGGCCATGCGCCTGCTGCTCGAGTTGCACGAGCCTGCCGCGGCGGAGGAGGCCGCGGAGTCCGCGGAGTCGGAGGAGCCGGTGGATTCGGGGCGGTCCGGCGACCCGCCGCTCGTCGAAGTCGATGCCGGCCCCTGGCGCCTGTCGTTCAGTCTCGTCAGCGCGGATTCGCCGCCGATCGTGATTCCGGCGGAGCAGATCTGGCGCGATACGAGCGGCGCGGCCGGTCAGCGCCGCGCGGCGAATGCGGAGCAGGCGTCGCAGACGCTGCTCGCCGAGCTCGGCCGCGCGAGTCGCCTCTACCCGCGCCTCGAAGCGGCGCTCTCGGAAGGCGCTCCCACGGGGCTCGATCTCGACACGCGCGAGGCGTACGCGTTCCTGACCGAGTACATGCCGCTGCTCGACGAATCGGGCGTGCGCGTGCTCGCGCCCGAG
>VGXK01000617.1 GCA_016873355.1 Phycisphaerae bacterium
GCACCCGCGCAATCCGCGCATGCAGGCGCTCGCCGTCCGGGACGGCCGGATTTTCCTGCTGGGCGACTCCGCGACGGTCCGGAAGCTCGCGATGAAGCAAACACGCGTCATCGACGCGAAAGGCCGGCTCGTCGTCCCCGGCTTCAACGACGCGCATCTGCACTTCCTGAGTGGCGGCTTCCAGCTCTCGAGCGTCGAACTGCGCGACGCGAAGACGCCGCAGGAATTCGCCCGCCGCATTGGCGACTTCGCCAAAGGACTGGCGCCGGGACGCTGGATCCTCCGGGGCAACTGGGACCACGAGCAATGGGCGGGCGCACCGCTGCCGGCCAGGGAACTCATCGACCCGGTCACGCCCGCGCGGCCGGTGTTCGTCACACGGCTCGACGGCCACATGGCGCTGGCGAACAGCGTGGCGCTGAAACTCGCCGGCATCACGCGCGACACGAAGGACCCCGACGGCGGGCTCATCGTCCGCGATTCGCAGGGCGAGCCCACGGGCATTCTCAAGGACGCCGCGATGAGTTTGGTGTATCGCAAGGTCCCCGGCCACACCTTCGACGAGAACCTCGCCGCGGCGCGCGCCGCCAGCGAACACGCCGCGAGCCTCGGCGTCACCAGCGCGCAGGACATGAGCGCGGGCGCGGACGTGGGCGTGTATCAGGAACTGCTCCGGCGCGGCGAACTCAAGACGCGGCTTCACGCCGTGTGGCCGCTGCCCGACTGGGAGGCGCTCGCGCGCACGGGCGTGCGCGCCGCGTTCGGCAACGCAATGCTCCGCACCGGCGGGTTGAAAGGCTTCTCCGACGGCAGCCTCGGATCGACGACCGCGCTGTTCTTCGATCACTACCACGACGCACCCGAAACACGCGGATTGCCGGGGGACGAGATGTTCCCGGAAGGCGCGATGTCGAAGCGCGTGCTGGGCGCGGATCGCGCGGGTTTGCAGGTGATGATCCACGCCATCGGCGACCAGGCCAACGACAGCATCCTGTCGATCTACGAACAGGTCGCGCGGGAGAACGGCGCGCGCGACCGGCGATTCCGCATCGAGCACGCGCAGCACCTCCGCGCGCAGGACATCCCGCGCTTCGGCCGCGGGAGGATCATCGCTTCGATGCAACCGTATCACTGCGCCGACGACGGGCGCTGGGCTGAAAAGCGCATCGGCCCCGAGCGCGCGAAAGGCACCTACGCCTTCCGCGCGCTGCTCGACAGCGGCGCGGTGCTCGCCTTCGGCTCGGACTGGACCGTCGCGCCGCTCGATCCCGTGCAGGGCATCGCCGCGGCGGTGACGCGGCAGACGCTCGACGGCAAACACCCGGACGGGTGGGTTCCCGAACAGAAGATTTCCGTCGAGGAAGCCGTGCGCGCCTACACGTGGGGTTCCGCCTACGCCGAGTTCGCGGAGGACACGAAAGGGATGCTCGCGCCCGGCATGCTCGCGGACTTTGTGATGCTCGACCGCAACCTCTTCACCGTGCCGCCCGACGAACTCCAGCATGCGCGGGTCGCCCTCACGGTCATGGACGGCCGCGTCGT
>VGXK01000618.1 GCA_016873355.1 Phycisphaerae bacterium
GGCGTCGGCGCGAACACCGACGCGCCTGCGGCGCCGGTCTCGATCGTTCCGCCCTATGCGTGGCATCGAGTGGCGCCGACGGAGGGGTGGTGCCTGCTGAGCGAGATCGTCTCGCCGGGAGCGAAGGCCGCGGATGCGGAAGTCGCGCCGCGATCGTGGGCGCCGGGAGCGCCCGATCCGCGCTTCTCGCCGCTGCTCTCGCGCGCGATCTCGGAGCTTCGCGCCGAGAGCGGAAGCATTCATCTGCTGCTCGACGACGGTCTGCTCCACCTGATCTGCGCCCAGGCGATTCCCGATCCGGTGCTCTCGCTCGTGCGCCGCGTTCCCGTCGGCAAGGGAATGGCCGGGCACGCGGTCGAGCGTCGCGGACCGGTCACCGCGTGCAACATCCAGACCGATCAGTCGGGCGACGTGCGTCCCGGCGCCCGCGCCACCGGCATGGAGGGGGCGATCGTGGTGCCCATCTTCGACGAGCGCGACGGTGCGGTCGGGGCGCTTGGAGTGGCGAATCGGGCGGCACGCACGTTCACGCCCGAGGAGACGGTTCGTCTGATCGATCTCGGGCGCGACGTGGCCAAGGCGCGGCTGGGCCGGGACGCGGCGCGTCGCTAGGCTCTGCGGTTCGGTTGCCGCGAACTCTCGTCCAAGGAGGCATCATGAAGCGCGCTCTTCCAGGCGTCGTGCTCCCAGTCGTCCTCGTGGGAACTCTCATGGCCGCGTCGTCTCAGCTGCTGGAGCGAACCGATCCACCCTCGTCGAAATCGGAAGGAGATCGCGATCTGCTGGCGATTCCGGTCATGACGCTCGAAGGCGAGCCGGCGCGCCTCGAGCAGTTCCGCGGCAAGGTGCTGCTCGTCGTGAACGTCGCGAGCAAGTGCGGCTACACGCCGCAGTACTCGCAGCTCGAGGAGCTCCACCGGAAGCATCGCGATCGCGGGCTCGTGATCCTGGGATTCCCGAGCAACGACTTCGGCAGCCAGGAACCGGGAAGCTCCAAGGAGATCCGCGATTTCTGCACGCGCCAGTACGCGGTCACGTTCCCGCTCATGGAGAAGGTCGTGACGAAGGCGGGCCCGGATCAGAGTCCCGTCTACTCGATCCTCGGCGCTCGCACCGGCAAGCTGCCGCAATGGAACTTCTGCAAGTACCTGGTCGAGCGCGACGGCAAGGCGACGACCTTCTTCGAGTCGGCCGTCGCGCCCGGAAGCGACGAGCTGGTGAAGGCGATCGAGCAGGCGCTCGCGAAGTCGGCGCCGGGCGAAGCGCCGCCGCCGAGGGCGGATCCGGAGAAGCCGACCTCGCCGCCGTCGTCGTCGCCGAAGTCTCCGCCCGCGTCGAAGGACGCTCCCAAGACTCCTCCCGCCACGAAGGACGCTCCGAAGGCGCCCGATCGATGATGCGACGAAGGATTCGACCGCGGCTCGCGACGATCGCCCGGGGCGCACCGATCCTGGCGAGTGCGATCGCGTCGGCGGCCGTCGCAGCGGTGGCCGCACCCGTCGTGGCGTCCGCCGGCGATCCGGTCAAGGTCGACGCGG
>VGXK01000619.1 GCA_016873355.1 Phycisphaerae bacterium
GCGGGCTGCGACTTCGTGTGGCATCGTCGGGCTCCATCGGCGGATCCTCAAGATCCGCCTGCTTCGCCCTCCTTGCCACACTCGTCTCGCCGACGCCAGCTCGCTACGCCTGAGTCGTCACCGCTCTAGATCCGCCTGCTTCGCCCTCCTTGCCACACTCGTCTCGCCGACGCCAGCTCGCTACGCCTGAGTCGTCACCGCTCTAGTCTCTCCGCCGATGCCGGTTCCGAACCTGCTCGTCCGATCGCGGCGCCTGCTCTGCGATCACCTGACCCCGGTCGCCGCGTATCGGCGACTCGTGGCGCCGGACGATCGAACGGCGCCGAGCTTCCTCTTCGAGAGCGTGGAGCAGGGCGGGGCGGTGGGCCGGCACTCCATGCTCGGCGCCCGACCCGCGCTCGAGATCCTGGCGACGAAGCGCCAGGTGACGCTCGTCGATCACCGTCGCGGCTCCACGCGGTCGCTCGAGAGCGACGACCCGCTCTCGGTGGCGCGTTCGCTCTCCGAGCGATGGATTCCGTTCGCGCCGGACGGCGCGCCGCCGGCGTTCCACGGCGGATGGGTCGGCGTCTGCGGCTTCGACGCCGTGCGCTGGCTCGAGCCCGCCAAGCTTCCCTTCACGGACGCGCCGAAGGACGATCGGCGACTTCCCGATCTGCACCTGGGCCTCTATCGAAGCGTGGTCGTGTTCGACCACGTGACGCGGCTCATGCACCTCGTGACGGCGGTTCCGCTGGAGGAGCACGCGAACGAATCGGCGGCGCGCACGGCTGCGGACGAAGCGATCGCCGCGCTTCGGGCGCAGATCACCAGGCCGGCGAAGGAACTCGAGGCGGCGCCGATCGACATCGACACCGCGAGCTCGCCGAGCGTGCCGCCGCGTTCGAGCTTCGATCGCTCCGGATTCGAATCGGCGGTGCGCACCGCGCAGGAGTACGTGGCGGCGGGGGACATCTTCCAGGTCGTGCTCTCGCAGCGGCTCGAACGGGAGACGATCGCGGATCCGTTCGAGATCTACCGGGCGCTCCGCGTGGTGAATCCGAGCCCGTACATGATCTACCTCCAGTCGGCCGGCGCGATTCTCGTCGCGTCGAGCCCGGAGATCCTCTGTCGCACGCGCGGGCCGATGGTGGTGAGTCGGCCGCTCGCGGGAACCCGGCCGCGCGGGGCCGATCCCGTCGCCGACGCCGCGCTCGAGGCCGAGCTGCTCGCCGATCAGAAGGAGCGGGCCGAGCACGTCATGCTCGTCGATCTCGCCCGGAACGATCTCTCGCGAGTCTGCGCCTCGGGCACGGTCGAAGTCGTGCGCTGCATGGAGGTGGAGCGCTTCTCGCACGTGATGCACATCTCGAGCACCGTGACCGGGCGACTGCACGACGGGCTCGGCTGCTGGGACGCACTTCGTGCCTCGCTCCCGGTGGGCACCGTGAGCGGGGCGCCGAAGATCCGCGCGATCCAGATCATCGACGAGCTCGAGCCCGTGCGGCGCGGACCCTACGCCGGGGGCATCGGCTGCGTCGGATGGAACGGCGAC
>VGXK01000620.1 GCA_016873355.1 Phycisphaerae bacterium
GACGGCGAGTGGCCGGCGTCCGCAGAATCGCCGCGGCCTGCTTCGCCACGCCGCGCGCAGGAAACGCGCGGCCAACCGGAATCAGTTTCGCGGCGCCCGCGTCGACAAACTCGCGCGAGAAGATCCGCTCGAGCCGCGTGCGCGGCACGACGATCGCCGGCACGCCGACGCACGCCGCTTCGATCAGCATGGTCCCGCCGCCGATCACCGCGAAATCGCTTGCAGCCAGGAGTCGCGAGGGATCGCCGACGGCGACGTGCAGCCGCACGCGCGCGCCCGCCGGCATCGGCTCAACCGGCCGCTGACCGACGACGAGATGAATCGTCGCGCCCTTCGGAAGAACGGTCGTCAATGCACGGACCGCGGCAAGCGACCAGCCGTGCGGATCGGTGCCGCCAAATCCAACATAGACGGATCGCACGCCCGCGCGAGACCGGCCGGTGAGACGACGCGCGGCGCGGAACGACTCGCGAATGATCGCGTATCGAAGGCCCGATCGCTGCACACGCCGATCGCCGGCGGCCTTCCGGGCGGCGTTCAGGTTGACCGTCGCCGCGAGCGCCGGCACCGATGGCCCGTAGTAGTCCAGCGCGACGAGTCGCGCCGATGGCCAACGCCGATGAAGCGCCGTCAACCCGGGCGCGCTCGGATCGGGTCGATCCACCACGACGACGTTCGGCCTCCAGCGGGCGCTGGAAAGCACGGACACGCCAGCCTGCCGGCGAGCGCGACGCACGAGCGGGACGTCTGGCGGCTCGGCCGCGAGCCGCACGCCCATCCGCAGCGAGCGAAGCCGTCGCGCGAGCGCGAGCGATCGCAGCACGTGGCCGATACCCGCGCGCGGCCCGCCGCCCGTGTCCATCAGCACGTTCACTAAACGTCGTCCCAGGTAATCGGCTCGAACGCGCGCATGGCTCGCCGCGCGGGACGACCCGCGATGGTGTCGAGATATCGCGGCGCCAGGCCCACGCCCGGCCGCAGCACGACGATCTGCTCGCGCCGGATCACTTCGCCGGCGGCGACATCGGCCGACACGAACAGGCTGCGGCGGCCGCGCACGTAATGCAGTTGCTCCGACGGCAGGCAGACCTTGCGCGGATCGCCGACGGACTGCTCCACCGCACGAACGCCGGCGACGAGCGCCGCCAGTTCGTCAGGGTTGATCGCGAAGCCGTGGTCCGGGCCGTGCTGCGAGTTGTCGAGTGTGAAATGTTTTTCGATCAGCGTCGCGCCGCGCGCCACCGCGCCGATCGGAATCGCGACGCCGGTCGTGTGATCCGACAGGCCCACCGGCACGCCGAACGTCTGCGCGAGGGTGTCCATCACGGCGAGGTTCACATGCGCCGGCGGCACCGGATATCCGATCGGGCAATGGAAGATCGCCACCTGATCGTTGCCCTCGCCGCGCACGGCTGCGAGCGCGTCTTCGATCTCGCCGAGGCTCGCCATGCCCGTCGAGAGCAGCATCGGCCGGCCGAACCTCGCCGTATGGCGCAGAAGCGGCAGGTGCACGACCTCGTACGACGCGATCTT
>VGXK01000621.1 GCA_016873355.1 Phycisphaerae bacterium
CGATGCGGTTGGCGCTGCGCTTCGCGGCGGAACTGCTCGGCGCGCCCGAGCGCTGCGCGGCGCTGCTCGAGCCGGGGCGTGACGAGGCATCGATCGAAGCGTGCTGGCCGACGAGCGCGGCGCCGGCCTCGTGGCCGTCTCGCGAACTCGCGAGCTTCGCGCGCGGCGAGAAGCCGGAGCTGCCGCCCGACATCGCGGTCGGACGATTGCGGCGCCGGCGCCGCCCGTGGGGCGCGATCGTGCTGCGCTGGCCGGGCCGGTCGCCGTCGTGGAACACCCGTCACGCGCTCACGCGACTCGTGGCGGCCACGAACGAGCAGGTGGAGCGCCTGGAGGCGCGGCGGCTGGCGGAAGTGCGCTCGCGCATCGATCGCAAGATCGTGGAGCAGGTGCGGCCGAAGGATCTGCTCTACCAGGTGCTCGACGGATTGCGTTCGCTCACGGGATACGACCACTCGGGATCGGTGCTGCTCCGCGCGGAGGCAGCGCCCGCGCTCGAGATGGTGGCCGAGCAGCTTGCGTTCCGGAAGGGACGCAGCGCGAGGATCGGCGCGGCGGTGGCGATCTCGGACGCGAGGCGAGCGGCGCTGGGCGCGGCGGGCTCTCGCGGATTCTCGCGGCGCGGCGGCGCGTGGCGCGCCTGGGACGAACGCACCGACGCCGATTCGAATCTCGCCGAGTGGCTCGAATCGGCGTTGCCGCCGATCCTGGCGGAGGCGCCGGTGCCGGCGGAGATCATCGTGGCGCCGCTGCTGGCGCACGGCGATCTGGTCGGCGTGGTGCGGATCGCGGCGATGCACGCCGGAACCTTCTGGCCCTACGAGTGCGAGCTGGTCGACGCGCTGCTTCCGCATGCGCTGCTCTCGCTTCGCAACGCGCGGCGCGCGGAGTCGCTCGAGGATCAGGTGATCCAGTCGGAGCGCAAGCACGCCATGGCGGAACTGGCTCGGGGCGTCTCGCACGACGTGAACAACGCCCTGGGCACGGTGCTGCCGCTGATCCAGCAGCTCCGCGCCGAAGCGGCGGAGCGGCGGGTCGACGCCGCGACGCTTCCCGAGGACCTCGCCACGATCGAGCGCTCGCTGCAATCGTGCGTGCGCATCTTCAACAACATGCTCCAGTTCGCGCGGCGCACCGCGGACGAAACGATCGAGCCGAGCGCCCGCGTCGATCTTGCACTCGAGGCCGTGCACGCCATTCACGGCGACGGATTTCGACGGCACGGCATTTCGTTCGAGCGTCGCGTGGACGACGATCTGCCCCTGCTGCCGCTGCGGCAGGCGGAGCTCGAGCAGGTGGTGCTCAACCTCGTGGCGAACGCGCGCGATGCGCTCGTGGCGTGCGGCGGCGGCGAGATTGTGGTTCGCGCGTCGCTCGAGTCGGTGTCGGGGCGCGGCACGCCGGAGCGCCGCGTGAAGATCGAAGTGCACGACGACGGCGAGGGAATCCCGGCGGCGCAGCTCTCGCGCGTGCTCGAGCCCTTCTACACCACGAAGCCGCGCGGCAACGGCCTCGGTCTGTCGATCTGCCGC
>VGXK01000622.1 GCA_016873355.1 Phycisphaerae bacterium
GCGGAATGCGAGTGTCGCCGGTGGCGCGGCGCATGGCGGAGGAGCTCGGCGTCGATCTCGCCCAGGTTCGGGGCTCCGGACCCTCGGGGAGGATCATCAAGCGTGACATCGAGGCGGCGGCGGCGGTTCAAGGCGGCGTTGCCCCGGCGGGAGTCCCGGCGCCCGCCACGCCGGCGAGGCCTGCGAAGGCCGCGCCGGCGTTCGCGTCGCCGGTCGTGGCGCGAGCGGCGGGATCGCCGCCCACCGCGGGCACCGCGATCCAGGCGGGCGGACTTCAGAGCATCGAGATGCCGCTCACCTCGATGCGGCAGACGATCGCGAAGCGCCTCGTCGAGAGCGTCACCACGATCCCGCACTACCAGGTCTCGATGTGCTTCGACATGGATGGGTTGATCTCGCTGCGCGAGACGCTGAACGAGCAGTTGGCGCCGGCGAACATCAAGCTCTCCGTGAACGACTTCATCGTGCGCGCCTGCGCGCTTGCGATGGCCCGCCATCCCTTCATGAACTCGAGCTGGGGCGGCGACCGCGTGCTCGTGCACCAGACCGTGAACGTGGGCGTGGCGGTGGCGCTCGACGAGGAGAAGGGCGGCGGATTGCTCGTGGCCACGCTGCGCGACGCGGATCGCAAGAGCCTGCGGCAGATCTCGGCCGAGACGAAGCAGCTCTCGGAGAAGGCGCGCACGCGCGGGCTCTCGATCGATGAGATGTCCGACAGCACCTTCACGATCTCGAACCTCGGCATGTTCGGCGTGGATCACTTCACCGCGATCATCAATCCGCCGAACAGCGCCATCCTGGCCTGCGGCGCCGCCCTGCAGCGCCCCGTCGTTCGCGACGGTGAACTCGCGGTCGGTTGGGAGATGACCGCCACGCTGTCGCTCGACCATCGCGTGATCGACGGCGCGATGGCGGCGCGATACCTCCAGACGCTCAAGCAGCTCATCGAACATCCGACGCTGCTGCTCGTCTGAGCCGCGCGGCGGCGCCTCTGGTACCCTTCGCGCGCCGCGCCTGAGCGGCATGGAGACTCGGTGCGACGCGGCATCCTGATCGGCATCCTGGTGCTGACCTTCGGTGCGGCGATTGCTGCTGCGGTCATGCTGTGGCGCGGCCGAGCGGGGGAGCCGATCACCGTTGCCGTGCTTCATACGGCGACCGGCGCGAACGCGGTGATCGAGGTTCCGATCGTCGCGGCGTGCCGGCAGGCGGTTCGCGAGATCAATGCCGCCGGGGGCGTGCTCGGGAGACCGTTGCGCCTCGAGGTTCGCGATTGCGGCACCGAAGCGGGCGGCTTCGCCCGCGCCGCGGCGGAACTGCTGCGTGACCCGTCCGTCGCGGTGCTCATCGGGGGCGGACGAAGCGCCGCTCGGAGGTCGATGCTCGAGGTGCTCGAGCGGGAGGGGGGACTGCTGCTCTATCCGCTCTCGTTCGAGGGCCTCGAGAACTCGCCGAATGTGGTCTACCTCGGGCTGACGCCCGCTCTTCAGATCGGATCGGCCGTCGATTGGGCGCTCGCGAGGCGCCAAGC
>VGXK01000623.1 GCA_016873355.1 Phycisphaerae bacterium
ACAACATCGCCCGGGCGCGCGCCCTCGAGGAGGCCGGCGTCCACGTCGTCTACGGCCTCATCGGCCTCAAGACCCACTGCAAGGTCGCGCTCGTCGTGCGCCGCGAGGGCGGCGGCATCCGCCGCTACGTCCACCTCAGCACCGGCAACTACAACCCGTCCACCGCGCGCCTCTACACCGACGTCTCGTACTTCACCTGCCGCGACGGCTTCGGCGCCGACGCCACCGGCATCGCAAAGAGGAGCTCCGCGGTCGCCTGAAGCGTCTGAGCTCGCCAATCGGCGTCGTGATACGTCACGCGCGAGTCGAGACTCGCGCAATGAGCGATGATGCGGTCGATCGCGATCCGGAGCGCGCTCGGATACGGGCCCAGCGTGAAATCAGGCGGCATGAGCAACGGTCGAACTTCGGCCTTGGGTTCTTGCGCGCAGGCTGACGCCAGCAGCAACAGCCACGAGAACCGGCGCTTCACGGCGGGCAGCATATCATCGGAATCCACAGTCCTTCCAGACGAGCTCCTTCGTCTCCGTCGACGGTTCGAGGCTCGCCCTTTCGATCTCCACCTTCAATCGTCCGGAATCGCCGAGGCTCAGAGTTCGCTCTGCGTTTCGATCATCGATCCCGTTCCCCTCGAAATCGAAGCTCGCGATCGCGTCGAGCCTCCCGCATGCGAAACCGAAGAGCAGGTGGTGAGCGGAGTCGTGATCGTCGATGAGCCTTCGAAGCGCGAGGTGAGGGAAGCGTCGCTTTCGCAGCTCGGCGAAGTCGACGAAGTCGAGCATGCCGGACTCCGGCGGCTTGCAGGTGTCCTCCGTCCAATGCTCGGCGAGTAACGTCTCGCCGAAGAGAAGGCGGATAAGCGTGCCCTCGCACGTCGTTTTGCTCTTCGGTGTTCGGCCGATCCACCAACGTAAGCTCGAGCCTTCGCGGAACTTGCGCTCCGCGACGCGCTTCACCTTCTTCCGTTCGCTCGCGATCCCTAGCGGGCGAGGGCAAGCGTCGGGCGGTGCCGGCGCGTCGACTCTGCGAACGTAAGCGTCGGCCGTCACGAGTTGAGCCAGGTCGCGAGCATCGAGCGCTCGCTTTTCGTCCGGGCACCATGCGAAGACGACCGCACGGAATCCGGGGACGAGGCCGGGCACCGACGCCGTCTCGACGACTCGCGGCGAAGCATCGACGGGCAGCGCGTGATGCGCGAGATCCGCGAGCGCGCGTTCAGCGACTGACGACGAGCTTGTCGTCTCGGCGATGATCACGAACGACGGCACGCTCGTCAGAGAAGCGAGGACGGCGAGCGTCAGCAATCGACACCGAAGAGAGCGGAGTAAACATAAGACGCGTTTTGCCAGCGCGTAGGTGACATCAGCAGGATTGTACGGCAAAGCGTCCACCGACAGCAACGGCCTGCCGGTCCGGGCGCCGGACGCTGGCGCAGACTTCCCCTACCCCGGAGCCGAGCCCGGGTTCGCATTGAGTGCATTGTCCCTCCCCTGCGCCGCAGGGCGCTCAGGCTGAAGTCGTTG
>VGXK01000624.1 GCA_016873355.1 Phycisphaerae bacterium
ACCGTGCCGCCTGGCACTCGGGGCTCGATCAGGCTCGACACGCCGTGACCGGAGGGCCGGCGCTCAAGGAATCGGCGCTCGGCGAGTCGGCGAGGCGAGAGCTGCTCGCGAGCGCGACGCAACTTGCGGTCGAGCTCGAGTTCCAGGGTTGCGGCGAGGTGGCGATCTCGCGGCGACTGGCCCTCTGCCGCGAGATTCTCGACGAATCGCGCGAGCCCGCGAACGCCGCCGTGCTGTCGCGCATCGCGGCCGCGGTGAGCGCGGCGATCGGCGCGGGCGCCGATTCCGAAGGGGCGTCCCGATGAGCGACGCCGGCATGCTTCGCATCGGCCTGATCGGCCAGGTGAACGCGGGCAAGAGCAGCGTGCACGAATCGCTGCTTCGGTATCGAGACGCGTCGGTGGTGAGCGCCGTGCCCGGCTGGACCCGCGAGGTGCGCTCGATGCCGCTCTCGATCGAAGAGGACGGGCGCTCCGTGGCGCTGGCGGAAGTGCTCGATTTTCCGGGCTTTCAGCGTGCCGAGGCGCTCGAGCGTCGGATCGAGGCGGCGGTGCCGGATCGCGTCGATGGCGGCGCCGTGCCTGCGGCGCTCGACGCGGCGTCCCCCGCGCACCCACTCGACGCGGCGTCCCCGCCGCACCCACTCGACGCGGCGTCCCCCGCGCACCCACTCGACGCCGGCGCGCTCTCGCGCGTGCTCGAGGCGCTCCGCGCCGACGGCGGCTTCCGACACGAGGAGCTCATCCTGGAGTACTCGCCGCGATGCCAGGTGCTGCTGCTCGTGGTCGATTCGCGCGAGTCGCCGGGTCCCGGCTTTCGCTCGGAACTCGCCGTGCTGAAACGCATCGCGTCGACGGCGCCGATCATCCTTCTCAACTGCACGGAGCATGCCGCGTCCCGCGCGGCGGAGTGGCGAGCCGCGGTGCGCGGCGCCGGTTGCGACGAGCCGCTCGCCTTCGACGCATGGCATCTTGCGTGGGCGAACGAAGCGGCGCTCTGGCAGCGCGTGGTCGCGCGATGCGGCGCGAACGAATCGCTTGCGGCGACGGCTCGCACGATCGGCGCCGACCGCCTTCGCCGCCGCTGCGACGCGGAGCGAGCGATTGCGCTGGAGGTGGCCGAACTCATGGTCGACGCAGCGGCGGCGCAGCGACCGCTTTCGAATCCCGACGATCGCCGCGAGCGCGACGACGCGGCGAAGGAGCTCATGGAGCGTGCCCGCCGGCGCGAACAGGCGTGCTTCGAATCGATTCTGTCGCGGCTCGGCTTCCGCCGGGGCGACGCCGTGCTCGAAGCGATCGGCGCCAGCGCCGAAGCGGCGCTCAACGATCCCTGGTCCGCGCGCGAGGTGGCGCGCTTGATGCCGGGACTGGTGAAGGGACTGGCCGGCGGCGCGGTGGTCGGCGGCGGCGTGGGCGCGGCAGCAGGATTCGTACTGGACCTGGCGACGCTCTTCGCCACCGTCGGCGCGGGCACCGTGGCCGGCGCCAAGCTCGGCGCCGCGGCCGGAGCGCTCGCCG
>VGXK01000625.1 GCA_016873355.1 Phycisphaerae bacterium
GCCGGGCCGAAGACTTCGCGCGGGTGGACCAGCGAGGCGGAGAGCGTGCCGATCGACACGCGATGGAACGCCACGAGGCCGTTCTTCGTGTTGAGCATCAGTAGCACGAAGTGCTCGCGGGCGTCCTGAGGTAAGGTCAGCAGGCGTGTAAACGAGAGAGGGCGGTGTAACCTTCGGTTCGCCGTAAGAACCTCGGGCGCGATCAACGCCCGAACAGAAGGAGACACCGCCTGTGAGAGAGAAGAGCACTGAGTCGGTCGCGGCGTCAAGCCCGACCTGGGAGACGCTGGAAGGCTTCGCCCGGCAAAGCATGCAACAGTTCCTGCAGCGGATGTTGGAAGAGGAAGTCGACGAGCTGCTCGCGCGCGGCCGGTATGAGCGGCGCGCCGCGGTCGATGCGCCGGTCGGCTACCGCAATGGCTTCGGTAAACCGCGACGGCTCAGCTTGAGTAGTGGCACGATCACGCTCCAGCGCCCGCGGGTGCGCGGGCTGAGCGAGCGCTTCGAAAGCCGCCTGCTGCCGGCGTTCAAACGGCGGACGGAGGAAGTGGGCCGGCTGCTGCCGGAGCTGTACCTGCACGGGCTGGCCCACGGCGACTTCGATCTCGCCTTGCGCGGGCTGCTCGGTGACGGCGCGCCGCTGTCGGCGCCGTCGATCGCACGCCTGAAGGCGGGGTGGCACGCCGAGTACGAGCTCTGGAAGACGCGGACGGTCGCGGACCTCGAGGTCGTCTATCTCTGGGTCGACGGCGTGTACGTGAAGGCCGGGCTCGAGAAGGACAAGGCCGCGATGCTCGTCGTGCTGGCCGCGCTGCGCGACGGCCAGAAGGTGATTCTCGCCGTGGAGAGCGGCTATCGGGAATCGACCGAGAGCTGGTCGGCGATCCTGCGTGACCTCAAGCGGCGCGGGCTGGCGGCGCCGAAGTTGGTGATCGGCGACGGCCATCTCGGCATCTGGGGTGCGCTGGCCGCGGTGTTCCCGGAGGCGAAGGAGCAGCGGTGCTGGAACCATCGCCTCCTGAACATCCTCGACAAGCTGCCGCTCAAGCGGCAGGCGGAAGCGCGCAGCCTGCTCACGAAGATCCCGTACGCGGAGACGCGCGAAGAGGCCGACCGGCAGAAGCGCGCGTTTCAGGCGTGGTGCACGAAGCGCGGCCACGCCGAGGTCGGGCACGCGCTCGACCGCGACTGGGAGCGGATGGTGACGTTCTACCAGTTCCCGCGCGAGCACTGGAAGCATCTGCGGACGTCCAACCCGGTGGAGTCGCCCTTCGCGGCGGTGCGCCTGCGGACGGCCGCGGCCAAGCGGTTCAAGAAGGTGGAGAACGCGACCGCGGTGATCTGGAAGACGCTGCTCATCGCGGAAAAAACGTTCCGGCGGCTCGACGCGCCGGAGTTGCTCGCGGACGTCGCGAGCGAAGTGACCTACGTCAACGGAGTTCGTGCCGTGAACCGGCGCACCGAGGCCGCCGCCTGATCTCATTTACACACTTCTTGACAAGACCTCTTTGGG
>VGXK01000626.1 GCA_016873355.1 Phycisphaerae bacterium
CCGGCCGGCTCCCGAAACGGCTCGAGCACTCACCAGGAGCTCGGTTCCGCGGGGCGACCGGCGATCGAGATCGCCGCGATTCGGCGGATGAGCCAGCGACCGTCGTCCTGCCGTTCCACGCGGAAGAGCCAGAGGCTCGGCACCGGCCCGAAGCTGCTGCGCGTCGTCGTGAGGCAGCCGAGCTCCGCCACTCCCGTTGCGTCGTCGACGGCGCCCGCGCGGAGCTTCGTGATCGAATTCGACTCGATGCGATGGCGGTCTTCGAGCTGCGAGAGCGAGCGGTCGAGTTCGGCTCGATCCATTCCGGGCGCCGTGAGCGCGCCGTAGTGAAGCGACGCGTCCGGCGCGAGCCACTCGCGCATCTGCCGCACCCGACCCTCTTCGGCCGCGGCGACGAACGCCTCGACGACGCGAACGGCGCGCTCGCCCGGCGTGTCGACGCTCCAGGAGAGCAGCCACGCGCCGATGCCGACGAGCGCCACGACGAGCGCCGCGAGGCGAAACCGCCGATCGTCGCGCTCGCGCGACAGGTGGAGCAGGAGCAGGGCGACGAGCGCCAGCACCGTGCAGAGCGGCCACGGATTCTCCAGCAGGTATCGAACGAGCACTCCGGTCGCGGGCGCTTCGGTCACGCCGTCACGCTAGCAGCGCCGCTTCGACTTCGCGACGGCGACTCGAAGTATCGTCCCATCCATGACGGCGCCGGACGACGCACTGGAGGCGGCACGGGCGCACGCGCGCGAGCGCCTGGCGCCGCTGCGAGACGCGGCGCGCGGCGTGCCCGGCGTGCTCGTCGGCACGGGCGCGTCGTTCGACCAGGTTCGCGCGGCGCTCGCCGAGGCGATTCGCGACGCGCGCTGCGTGATCGACGGAGTGCCGTCGGCGCGGGAGTGGCTGCGCCGCGTGGGGTGGCCGGCGCTCGAGCTTCCGCCTGCGGAGGGCGTTCCGGAAGTTCCGTCGATCTACCTGGCGCTGCGGGAGCTCGGATGCGATCCGATCGTGCTCGCGGGCGTGGACGGCGCGGTCGTCGACGGCGTCGTGGTCGGATCGAGCGATGCGAGGCGGCTCGAATGGGCGGTCGAGACGGGGCCGTTCCGCACGATCGAGGATCTTCATCTCGCGTCGCTTCGCTTCGGCACGGACGCGCCGCGGGAGGCGCTCGTCGAAGCGGTCGATTGCCACGGAGCGACCGTGCGGATCGCCGAATCGCGCCGGCGAGATCTCGCGATCCTGGAGCTCGCGATCGAGCGCGATCGTGCTCGCGGCAAGCGCGTGCTTCGACTCGACTCGCGAGGCGCGGCGATCCGAGGCGTCGAGGTGGCGAGCGTGGAAACGGCACTGCCGGCGCGAGCGCCGGTGACGATTCCGGCGACGCTGCTCGCTCGCGTGCGCGAACGGCAGGATGCGCGGGCGGGCGCCAGCGCCCCCGGCGCCCCCGGCGAGCTCGCGCCCGCGGGCCGCGTTCGTGGCGGAGCGCTCTCGATCGAGATTCGTTCCGGCCGTCGCGT
>VGXK01000627.1 GCA_016873355.1 Phycisphaerae bacterium
GGGCGACGGCGCCGCGACGAACGGCGGCGCGACGACCGGCACCGCGACGACCGGCGGCGCGACGACCGGCGGCGCGGACGCGACGGCGTCGGCCGACGCGGCGCAGGAACCGCACGAGGGCGTGCAGATGCTGCTTCGCGACGGCGCCCGCGTCTTTGCGCAGAAGCTCGACGGCGATGCATCGAAGCGGCGCGTCGAGCTGCTCGGACCCGACGTGATGATCGTGCAGAAGAATCTCGTCGCGGATCAGCTCACGCATCTGCTGATCGACGAGACCGCGCGCACGGTGACCGCGAACGGACCCGGGCGCTTCCGCTACTTCCGCGAGCCGGTGACGGACGCCACGCCCTCGCCGCGCGTGCGCCCCGATCCCCAGGGCAAGCTTTCGCTCGACGCGACCTGGACGGAACGGATGAAGTACGACGATCGCGGCAACGGCGGGGGAGGCACGATCGATCTCAACGGCAACGTGCGCGTCCGCGCGGGTCGCAGCGATCGCGAGCGGGGGGCGCTCGACGCCCAGACCGTGCAGCTCGACCTGCGGCGCGACGAGCGACGCGGCGCGCCGACCCCCGGAACGGCGCCGGAATCGCCGTCCGCTCCCGGCTCCGCGCCGGCGCCGTCGTCGAAGGGGGCGTTCGGCTCGGAGTTCGAAGGGGGCGTGCGCAACATTCAGCGGCTCATCGCCAAGGGCGACGCGAAGCTCGAGAGCATGACGTGGGAGACGGACAATCGAGCCGTCGATCCGACGCAGACGTTCCGCGTCATGGGCGACCACGTCGAGTACGACACGATCACGGGCGAAGCGCTCGTGGCCGGCCCCGGATCGCTGCTCGTCCACGATCTCGGCACGAACGGCGGCGGAAACGCCGCGGGAATGGACGCTCGCGGCACCTCCACCTTCAAGTGGCAGACGAGCATGGACATGAAGCGGCTCGGGTCGCAGCGCTATCTCGTGACGATGAAGGACGGCGTGCAGGTGCTGCACGGCGGCCTCAAGCCCGACGACACGCTCGTCGTGACCTGCGATCAGCTCGAGACGACCCTCCTGCGTCCGGGCGTGGGCGAGGACGGCGGCGCGGGCGCGGGGAATCGCGGCGCGGCGGCGCGCGAGCGCGGGGTCGAGCAGGGCATGGTCGATCTCGGCGGCGCCGCGGAGCTCCAGCGCGTGCGCGCGATCGGGCGCGTGTTCGTGCGGGCGCCCGACGCGGACATCGAGTGCGACGAGTTCGACTACAACACGAGCACGCAGATGGCGGAGATCAAGGGACGCGAGGGGCGCCTGGCGAAGGTGCTTCGCACCGGAGGCTCCGCCCCGATCCAGGCGGCGAGCCTGCTCTGGGATCGCCGGAACGGCCGCATCACCGTGCAGTCGGGATCGGGCGCGGTCGGCCGGTAGCGGGAATCACGGCACCGGCCGGGCGCTGATGGCGCCGCTCGTGGGATCGGCGCGGCGTCTGCGCCTCGTGCGGGCAGAGAAGGCGGGGTCGAATGTCCGCTCAGT
>VGXK01000628.1 GCA_016873355.1 Phycisphaerae bacterium
TCGTGGCGCTCGACCGCGACGTGGCCGTGATCGGATTCGGCGCCTTCAAGATCGGGCGCGTCGACCACGGGAAGTTCGTGCAACCGTACGAGCTTCCGTCGGACATCGCCGCCGCGCGCCTGCTCAAGGGCGTCGTCGATCTCGGCGTCGACCTCATCGACACCGCGCCCGCCTACGGACTGAGCGAATCGCGCATCGGCACGGCGCTCTCGGCTCGGCGCGCCGAGATCGTGCTTTGCACGAAGACGGGAGAGTTCCGCCAGGACGACGAATCCGTCTACGACTACTCCGGTCGCGCCACCGAGGCGAGCGTCTGCCGCAGCCTGGTGCGGCTCCGCGCCGAATCGCTCGACGTCGTCTTCGTGCATTCGAACGGTCGCGATCTCGAAGTGCTCGAGGGAACGCCCGTCGTCGAGACGCTCGACCGGCTCCGGCGCCAGGGGCTGCTTCGCGTGGTGGGATTCAGCGGCACGACGGTCGACGGCGGGCTGGCCGCCGCCGACGATCCGCGCATCGACGCGCTCATGGTGGAGTTCAATCCGCACGCGACCGAACAGGGCCCCGTGCTCGAGCGCGCCGCGTCGCTCGGCAAGGCGGTGATCGTGAAGAAGCCGCTCGCGCAGGGGCGATGCAGCGCCGCCGAGGCGATCCCGTTCATTCTCGCTCGACCCGAAGTGACGTCGGTGGTCGTGGGAACGCTCGAACTCGATCACCTTGCGGAAGCGTGCCGCCTTGCCATGGGCGTCAGTTCCGCGGCGGAATGACGAGCGTGGTGCCGGGCCTGAGCCGCGACGGATCCTCGCCGATCACCGTTCGATTCGCCTCGAAGATGCGCCGCCACGCCGACTCCGCCTTCGTGCCGTAGAAGCGATCGGCGATCGACGCGAGCGTGTCGCCCTGCTGCACGACATGACGGGAACGATCGTCGGCGCCGCTCGAGCCCGACACGCCGGACGATCCGGAAGTCCCCTCGGCGCCGGAGCCGCCGCTCGATCGATCCGCGCCGCCCGTCGATGCGCCCTCGCCTTCGTCGCTCGCGGGCAGCGGCGTGTCCTGCGCGGGCAGGCGGATCTTCTGACCCACGAGAAGTCTCGTGGGATCGATCGAAGGATTCTCTCGCGCCACGAGCACCCACTTCCGCGTCTCGCCGAAGTACTCCTCGGCGATCGAGGTGAAGGTGTCGCCCTCCATGATCGTGTACTCGCGAGGCCCGCTCGGCGCGGGAGGCGTGCGCACCGGCGGCAGCGGCGACACCGGCGCCGGCGGTGGAGTCACGCTTCGGATCGAAGTCGGCGCGTTCGCGCCGGCACCGGCGTCCGCCGCGCCTCCCGTGCCGCCGCTCGCGTCGGGAGCGCTCGTCGGCGATCCGGTCGCAGACGGAGCCGTGGCGTCGCGCGGCGTCGCATTCGTGGTCGACGGCGTGTTCGCCGCCGCGCTCGGCGGCGTCGAGGTCGACGCGCCGGCGCCTTCGAGGCCGCTCGAATCCGTCGTCGACGACAGATT
>VGXK01000629.1 GCA_016873355.1 Phycisphaerae bacterium
TCGAGTTCCTCACGAGCACGCCGCGCTCGACGAGCCCCTGGATGTCGCGCAGCGCCGTGTCGGCGGAGCACTTCGCGAGCGTGGCGTACTTGGAGGTCGTCAGGTGCCCTTCGAAGTCGTTCAGCAATCGGTTGATCACCAATCGCTGGCGCTCGTTCACCGGCCGGCGATTGATCTGCTGCCAGAGCCGCGCCTTGAAGAGAACGGCGCCGACGATCGCGTCCGCGCCCTCGATCGCGCGATCAAGGCACTCGAGGAACCAGCGCAGCCACTCGGTGATGTCCACGTCGCCGTGCTGCGCTCGTTCGAGCTGGCGGTAGTACTCCTTCCTCTCCGACGCGATCTGCGACGACATGCTGTAGAAGCGCTCCGGCATGCCGTCCGCTCGCGCCAGCGCCATGTCGGCGATGGCGCGAGCGATGCGGCCGTTGCCGTCATCGAACGGGTGAATCGTGACGAACCAGAGATGGGCGACGCCGGCGCGCACGACCGGATCGAGCGCGGGGTCGGACTCGAACCATGCCAGAAACCGTGACATCTCCGACGCGAGTCGACTCGCTTCGGGTGCTTCGAAGTGGACCTTCTCACGACCGACCGGACCGGACACGACTCGCATCGGCCCCGACTTTGCGGTGCGCCATGCGCCGACCGTGATTCGCCTCAGTCCGCTCCGCGCCGTGGGAAAGAGCGCCGCATGCCAATCGAAGAGACGCTTTCGCGTGAGCGGCTTGTCGAAGTTTCGCGTCGCATCGAGCATCACCTCCACGATGCCCTCGACATCGCGACCGGGCTTCGGGAGTCCCGCCGCATCGAGCCCGAGCCTGCTTGCGATGGACGATCGCACCTCGCCCGGATCGAGCGCTTCGCCTTCGATCGCCGAGGACTTGACGACCTCTCCCGTCAAGGCGGCTAGGCTCGCCTCGGCTCGCAGCTCGAATCCGAGCGACTCCATGCGCCCGAGCAGACGCCCCTGCTCGTGGCGAACGGCGGCGAGAAGCGGTGCGACTGCCTCGGCGCTCCATCGAAGCTCCGGCCAACCCGGGCGGTCGTGGATGTAGGAGCTCTTTCGCCGCATGGCGTGCGGTGATTGTATCGGCTATTCGCCGCACACTCTGCGGCGAATAGAGCGCCCATTCGCCGCGACCTCGCCCACGATCTCGTCCGCTCTGCCCGGCGCATCGACGCAACCTTCGCGAAGTCGCGGAAGCCGTCCAGCGTGAAGTGCTCGCGCCTTCCCCCGATGCTCACCCGATGCTGCGCGGTCCAGCGGCCCCGAGGGTTGTACGCGTACATCCACATCGAACGCCGGCGCGAGCGACCGAGACTCCCGCGTACTCGACCGCGGGAACATGTCCACCGCGATCAGGCTTCGGAAGCGGCGGCAACCTGTTCTCGATGGAGTTGATGGCCCACCTTAGAGCGGTTCCTCCTCATTCGTAGCGATCTGGCGGGCTGCGACTTCGTGTGGCATCGTCGGGCTCCATCGGCGGATCCTCAAGAT
>VGXK01000630.1 GCA_016873355.1 Phycisphaerae bacterium
CGGGACGCCGCCCCCGGCCGCCGGCGCGCCGCCCGCTCCCTAGCTGCCCGGCGCCTCACGGAGGCCCCGCGCTCAGAAGCCGAGATTCAGTCCGGCGTAGACGCGGTGCACCGTCGAATGGAGCGGCTTGCCGCGCAGATTGAAGATGCGGTAGTCGAGCCGTACGCCAATCGGCCCGAGGAGGGAGATCTTGGCGCCGCCCCCGGTATTGAAGCCGGCGTGCGTTTCTTCCCGCGCGCCCAGCTGCTCGCGGTACAGCCCCGCGCCCGTCGTCACATAGAACTGCATCCCGGCGATCGGAAACGGCGTCTGCAGCAGGACGTTTCCCATGCCGGTGCGCAGCGACGGCGTCGCTTCCTCGAGATTCTCGCTGCCATCCGCGAACTCGAACTCGAAGCCGATGAGCAGCACGCCCACGCCGATCGCGAGACCCCTGGCGGGCCGGTTTGCCGGCGTTGTCATGCTGCCGATGAACACCGTGGCGTCGGCGAACGCCGGCGTGGCGATGCAGAGCAGTGCAACCGTCGCAGCGAAAGTCCGAAGCATACGGAATGATACGATCAGTCGGTCGGTAGTCGCTGCTACCGGTAGCAGGAGCCTTGATCCTGCTTCGTGCGTTTCTGCTATCACCTGCCGGCTGCCGGCTACCGGCTACAGGCTAGTCACATGGACGTGGGATTTACCGAGGATCAGGAGCTGCTCCGCCAGAGCGTCCGGGAATTCGCGGACCGCGAGATCCGGCCGTCCGTCCGCGACTGGGATGAGAGCCAGCAGTTTCCGCCCGAGCTCCTGTCGAAGCTCGCCGAGCTCGGGTTGATGGGCATTCAGTTTCCCGAGCAGTACGGTGGCGCCGCCATGTCGGCGGTGGACTACTGCATCTGCATCGAGGAGCTGGCGCGCGTCGATCCCTCCATCTGCCTGTCGGTGGCAGCCCACAACGGCCTGGGCGCGGCCCACATCGCGGCGTTCGGCACCGAGGAACAGAAGCAGCAGTACCTCGTCCCGCTGGCGCGCGGCGAGAAGCTCGCCGCGTGGGCGCTGACCGAGGCGTCGGCGGGAAGCGACGCCGCCGCGATCCGAACGACCGCGGTCCGCGACGGCGGCTGCTGGGTCATCAACGGCGCCAAGCAGTTCATCACGCACGGCTGCACGGGCGATCTGATCGTGGTCATGGCGGTCACGAGCCGCGAGCGCGGCAGCCGCGGCATCTCGGCCTTCATCGTCGAACGCGACGCGCCCGGTTTTCGCGCCGGGAAGAAGGAAGACAAGCTCGGCATGCGCGCGAGCGAGACGAGCGAGGTGATCTTCGAGCAGTGCCGCATTCCGGCGGCGCAGATGCTCGGCGCCGAAGGGCAGGGGTTCGTCAACGCCATGCAGGTGCTCGACGCCGGCCGCATCGGCATCGCGGCGCTGGCCGTCGGCCTCGCGCAGGGCGCCTGGGATGCAGCGTGCGCCTACGCGTTCGAGCGCCGGCAGTTCGGCAAGCCCATCGCCGCGTTTC